>DAOVYZ010000066.1 GCA_030635365.1 Bacteroidales bacterium | reverse complement strand
TTATAAAGGCGTTTCGGTAATAATTCCTCGTAGGCAATGTGTTCAAACAATGAAGAATAAGAAGCTTGCTGAGCAACTTGTTAAACTAAATTTTAAATAATCTATATTAGTAGTATTAATATTACAAAAAACAAAAGTAGCAGGAAGCAGTTCTCAGTTGGGAGTTAAAATTATTGTTGGATTGTTAAATTGTTGAAGAATTTTCTTAGTGATTTTTATGTTTTTCAATATTCTTGGTGCTAAAAAATATATTAAGCTAAAGGCTAATAGCCAACAACTAATAGCTTTTTTAAAGCTTGTAAACAATTACTACAATACTAATAATGAAAAATTAATATTTAACTTAAAGAATTTACGAATGAAAACAGATATTATATTAGCCGGAGTAGGTGGCCAGGGAATTTTATCAATTGCTGCTACCATTGGAATGGCTGCTTTACATAACGATCTTTATTTAAAACAAGCCGAAGTACATGGTATGAGTCAACGCGGAGGGGCTGTTCAGTCAAATATGAGAATTTCTGATAAAGAGATTGCATCAGATCTTATTCCTATGGGAGCTGCAGACATTATTCTTTCAGTCGAACCTATGGAATCATTAAGGTATTTACCATATCTAAAAAATGATGGTTGGTTGGTAACTAATACAACTCCATTCATTAATATTAATGATTATCCTGAAGTTGATGATGTATTAGCTGAAGTAAAAAAACGTAAAAATCATATTGCTTTAGATGCAGATAGTATTGCTGCAGAGATAGGGTCAAAAAGATCTTCAAATATTGTAATGCTAGGCGCTGCTTCTCCATTCTTTAACGTTTCTTTTGAGAGTTTTGAAGAAGGAATTCGTAAGATATTTTCCCGTAAAGGCGAGGATATTGTTAATGCTAACTTAGCAGCATTAAGAGCTGGTAGAGATTTTACAGAAAAGAATAGATAAAATAAGTTAGTAGACTGGTGATTAGTGACTAGTTGTAAAAAAAAGGGATATTTTCATATCCCTTTTTTAGTATTTAATATTTTTTAGTTTCCTCCTACAATTAGAGGCAAACCATCTTTACCACTACCAATAATATCCTTTTAATTCATTTTCTTTAAATATTTATATAATTCACTATCTGTTGAGATAATGATTGAAGTCGTTGAGTCAGAAGTGTTTCTTAATGTCTCCATAGATTTCATGAAACTATATAAATTCCTTGACATTGCAGATTTATCATATGCTGAAGCATATATTGATGCAGCTTTTGCATCAGCTTTCCCTTTTATTTCTTCGGCTCTTCGAAATGCATTCGATTGTATTTTTTTAAGTTCACGCTCTTTCTCTCCATTTATTTTAGAAGCTTCTCCTTGCCCCTCAGATCGAAATTTATCAGCAATACGAAATCTTTCACTTTTCATTCTTTCATAAACCTGCTCTCTTACTTCCTCCACATAATTAATTCTTTTAAATCTGAAATCTAGTATTTCTATTCCAAGTTCATTAGCTTGTTCATTAGCAGTTTTTAGAATCATATCTTGAATTTTCTCTCTCCCAACATTTATAACCATTAATGAATCTCCTATCATTTCACTTAATGTACCCGATGATATCGGAGTTCTGTTACTATTACGAACAGCTTCTTCAATATTGTGATTAGCTACATAATCTCGTGTTTCACCATCCAATATATCATCAAGTCTTGAATGAGCACCTCGTTCATTTGTCAAACGTTTAAAAAATTGTAAAGGATCAGTAATTTGCCAACGTGCGTAAGTATCCACAAAAATAAATTTCTTATCTTTTGTCGGAATTTGATTTGGATCTCCATCCCACTCCATATAACGTTTTTCAAAATAATTAACCTTTTGTACAAAAGGAGTTTTAAATTTTAACCCGGAAACAGTTATTGCTTCCCCTACAGGTTTCCCAAATTGTGTTATAACTACCTGTTGTTTCTCATTTACGATAAACGTACTTTGCGATATTAAAATAATTGCAACAATTATTATTACAACTGATATTATCGTTTTTTTATTTTTCATAAATCATTAATTTTTATTATTTCATTTTTATTTGCAGTAAAGGAAGTGCCTGATTTCCTTCATCATCTGTAATAATTTTATTACCTAATTTAGGTAATACATCTTCCAGTGTTTCCAGATAAATTCTTCGTTTTGTCACTTCAGGTGCTTTTACATACTCCCGGTACAGATCATTAAATCTAGCAACTTCACCTAATGCATTGTTAACTCGTTCTGTAGCATACCCCTCAGCTTTTTGGATTGTCTCTTCTGATTGTCCTCTGGCCTTCGGAATTACCTTGTTATATTCTGACTTAGCTTTATTAATAAGAGTTTCTTTTTCTTGTTGAGCCTCATTTACAGCATTAAATGCGTCCTTTACCGGATCTGGGGGATTAACATCTTGAAGTACAACTTGATCTATTTTAATTCCTAATGAATATTCTCTACATATTTCTTGTGTTAACTCTTCCATTTTACTCGCCACCTCTGTTCTTCCAACTGTTAATACTTCATTAACAGTCCTATCACCAACTATCTGACGCATGGCAGCTTCAGAAATATCCCTTAAAGTTATTTCGGGATTTCTAACTTTAAAAAGATAATTGTATGGATCTTCAATACGATACTGTACTACCCATTCAACATCTGCAAGATTCAAATCACCAGTAAGCATAAGGGACTCATCCTTAGTACCGGATTTTGTATATTGAGAACGTATTCCTGCACTTACTGTACGAAATCCAAATTCCAATTTTTGTTGTCTTTCTACAGGTACTTTTAATGCTTTTTCAATAAGAGGTATTTTCATATTCAGTCCGGGTTCTACTGAGCGCATGTATTTCCCAAATCTTGTAATTACAGCTATTTCTTCTGTTTCTACCTGAAAAAATGTCCCAATTGCTAAAATGACCAAGACAACTATAATAATAATTAACCTTGAATTATTCAGTATCTTTTTTATTTCCGGCGGAATATTAAACTGGTTGAATTGATTATTTTCCATAGATGATTCTTTTTATTTTAAATTTAAATTGTCAATAAAGGTAAAACATATAATCAACAAATTAAAACTTATACATACTCTTATTATTGCTTCCAGTATTTACATTTAAATGTTATCAACATTTAAGTCAATAAAATAATATGGTTATGTTGATTTTTCTTTATTGCGCTTTTGATTTATTTTAGATAGATTTGAATTCCTAATCTTTGTGAGAAAACGCCAAATACTGCGTTACTCTAGTCTTAAAAACAATCATTTACAAAAGTAAACTTCTTGATTTTTAAGACTTCGAAAGCCTTGTCTTTGTCGCTTTCTTTTCAAAGATTTTAAATTATTGAGTTTTTAAAGATATCTAATAAATTTATGATGTTTGGAGAATCAGAACTTATACTAAATAAGGATGGAAGTATCTTCCATTTACATTTATTTCCTGATGATATTGCTAAAGATATTATTTTAGTTGGTGACCCGGGACGTGTGGAAACAGTAGCATCATTCTTTGATAATATTGAACTTAAAAAACAAAACAGGGAGTTTTATACAATTACCGGTAATTATAATAATAAAAGAATTACGGTAATCTCTACTGGTATTGGTACTGATAATATCGATATTGTTTTAAACGAACTTGATGCTCTAGCAAATATTGATTTAAAAACCCGCATATTAAATACAAAACACAAAACGTTAAACTTTATTAGAATTGGTACATCAGGATCATTACAGAAAAATATTCCGGTCAATTCTTTTCTTATGAGCAAAAGGTCAATCGGATTTGATGGGTTGTTAAACTTTTATGCAAACCGGAATCAAATATCAGATTTAGAATTTGAGGAATCTTTTAAAACCCAAGTTGCATGGAACAGTTTACTTACTTCTCCGTATGTTGTTGATGGATCAGAAAGCTTAATTAATAAATTAGATGGAGATAATATTCTTAAAGGTACTACAATTTCTGCACCCGGGTTTTATGGGCCACAAGGAAGGCAATTAAGATTATCCCCTATTGATCCTGAGCTAAATAATAAGATTGAAAAATTTGAACATAAAGGGGAGAAAATTACAAATTATGAAATGGAATGTTCAGCAATCTATGGACTTTCAAAATTACTTGGACATAACGCAATAACAATATGTGCGATAATTGCTAACAGAATCACAAAAGAATATAGTAAAGATTACAAAGAAGTTATGAAAGACCTGATAAAATTAGTTTTAGGAAAACTTTTGTAAATGGTGAATGGTGATTAGTGAATGAGCCACAAATGAAAAAAAAGAAATACTATAAATGAAAATATTTTTCCACATACAAAAAACCATAAATAACTCTGTGAGCTTTATGGTATAAGAAGTTAATTGAGATAGCTTTAGATAAAGTTTGCAGTTAATAGCAAATGTGCAACAATTAGAATAATGAATAAAGATTAATATTATATAAAGTTACAGTGATACAAGAAAATAAGATAAAAGCCTTACTGCAATTGTTAGATGACCCTAACGATGAAGTATATAAGCATGTTTCACATAATATTTTAAAACAAGGTAAAGATATTATCCCTGAATTAGAAAAAGCATGGGAAACTTCATTAAATGAAGTTTTGCAAGAACGTATTGAAAATCTTATTCAGGAAATTCAGTTTTCTTCAACTCAAAATAATTTAAGAAGTTGGAAAGAAAATGGAGCTATAAATATTTTAGAGGGAGCATTTCTTATTGCAAAATATCAATACCCAGACCTAAAATTTGGTAGTATACTTGAATCTTTTGATAAGTTAAAACAAGATGCCTGGCTTGAAATTAATAATAATCTAACGGCCTTAGAAAAAACCAGAGTAATCAATCATATCATATATCAAATTCATGGATTTTCTGGCAATAGTTCCAATTTCTTCGCACCACAAAATTCATATATTAATCATGTATTTGAATCAAAAAAAGGTAATCCATTAGCATTGGGAATAATATACATGGCACTTGCACAAGATCTTAATATCCCAATTTATGGAGTTAGTATGCCAAGAAACTTTATCTTAGCATATATTGATGAGTATAATATTCAGGAACCATTTGAGGATGAAATATTATTTTATATAAATCCTTATAATAAAGGAACAGTTCTCGGGAAAAAAGAAATTGACTATTTTTTAAAACAACAAAAACTTGAACCTAAAAAATCTTACTATAATCCATGTTCAAATATTGAAATTATTAAGAAGTTAATTTTAAATTTAATATATTCGTACGAAAAATTAGGATATCCTGATAAGGTAAGTGATATGAAGAAGTTATATGATATATTGAAGGTATAAGATATACGGTTTAGGGAATACGAAAAAACGAAGGTACAAGAAAATGGGTGATTTTAAGAAATTAAAAGTTTGGCAAGAATCTATAGAACTATGCACCAGGGTTTATGAAACAACAAAGAATAATAGCTATTCTAAAGATTTTGAGCTTAGGGGACAAACAAGAAAATCATCCATAAGTATATCGAGTAATATTGCTGAAGGTGAAGAATCAGGATCGATCAAACAAAGTATTAGATATTTTAATATTGCAAAAGCGTCTTGTGCAGAATTGTATACTCAATTAATTATAGCAAACAATGTTAAATATATTGAAAAAAATGAATTAGAAGAATTAGAAGAAAATTGCAAAAAAATATCAGCAATGCTTTTTAATTTAATTAAGTCAAGAAGTAACTTTGAAAATAATAAATAATTATATAGGTTAAAGGATTATGGTATAAAGTATACGGATCAGAAATTACATACGACATACCGTAAACCATGAACCGCTAACCTTAAACCGTAAAAAATAATGAGTGAAAAGAGAAATGATGAAATAGATCTAATAGAATTATTTTTAAAATTCTACATATTCATTAAAAAGAATTTTTGGTTTCTATTTATAAGTGGGATAATTGGAGGATGCTTAGGATATTCTACAAAATTTATAACCAAAGAATATTATGAATCATCCATGCTTGTTGAATCCTATACACTTTCGAATGATCTTATTATTGAATATATTAATGGTTTTCAAAATATTCTATTAGATGAGAACTATCAATACTTAAACACAAAAACAGGACTTGAAGAAATAGAATCAGAAGCTATAAATGAAATAATTGCGAAAAAGCTCTATGATGAAATAAATGAAGAAAATTTAAAATATATTAAGGTTTCTGTTAAATCAAACAGCAATCTACTTTTTGAGAATCTAAGTACGGGTTTATTAAAGTATTTTATAAGTCAAAAATATGTAATGAATGAAATTGAATTATTTGTTGAACAAAACAATACTCTTATTAGTAAAATAGATGATGAGATTAAACAATTGGAAAAATTACAGCAGAAAACAATAACCCAGACTCCATCAAAAGGAGATGTTAATATTTATAATGACCAGAAATCTTTTCAGAGTGAGTTACTGGGATTATTAAAGGAAAAACAATACCGGGAAAAGTTACTAAAATTTGCTACTCCTTTTCGAGTTATTCAGGATTTTACGATTTATCAAAGACCTATTACCAAGAGTAAAACTTATGCTCTAGCCGGTGCTTTAATTTTGGGGTTTATTGCTTTTTTGTACTTAGCCTTTAAGAGAATTAATATAAAGCTAAAAGAACAGGAAGCTAATCTATAGTTTGGCTTTCAGCTGTTGGGTTACCTTTATTTATTTCGGAGAAATACATTGCACATAATAGGCTATAAAAAAAAGCAAAAAAAGAGACACCTGCAATTAAATTTAATATAGACTCGAAAAACATATTTATAGCTACAATGAGCATAAAATATAACAATAAAAATTGTTTACTTTTTATTGTTATAAACAAAGTTGTTATAATCCAACTTATAAAAACAATCACACCTACTAACCCTAAAGTTATTGCTATCGTCAAATATTGATTATGCGGATTGTATATATATTCTCTTTCTAGTTCAAGGTCGTATTGTTTATATTTAATGTCCATTTCTTTAACAAGATCACCGGTCCCGACTCCAAACCATATGTTATCTTTAAAAATTTCAAAACCTGATTTCCATAGCCTCAACCTTATATCTGAATCCTTAGTTAATTTTTTATCAGTAGTCAATATTTCATATACCTCTTCAATATTTTTTCCTAATCTTGAATTTAATATTACATAGTTAGAAGAAAACAGTCCTAGTACTATTACCACTGCGACAATCCATTTTCTTTTAACTTTTAACAGTCTTGACAAGGCAAAAACAATAAAAATAAAAATTAATGTTAGATATGCTGCCCTACTTCCTAAAAGCCATAAAAATAAAATAAAGTAGATAATTAATATAACATTCCATAATTTTTTCTTACTGAACCTTAAAAAGTCCAATAGTATAATAATACTCATTGTGATATACATTGAAAAGTACGTAGGATGATGAATTTTACTTAAATAAGTATATGAGAAATTACTATACCCCCCATTTACAATTTGAAAAAAATTTAAGTGCTGCGTTAAAGTAGGCCAATGTGAAGTATCAAAAACAAGATAACCAACCTGATTTACATAAAAACTATTTTTAAAAGCAAAAAACAAGCAAAACAAGCTAGCAACAATGTTTCCAATAATAAATAGTTTTAATATTAATCTATAATTAATTTTTATGTTCTTTGAAGCCGTAATTGCTACCATAGGGATCAATAAAATTGAAAGTTTCACTTCCAAGTCAAATAACCCGCTTTTAATATTATCAGAATATAAAACACCTATTGCATACAAAAAATATATTACAAATGGAAAAACGAGCAATACCATTGCTTTACAATAATTCATTCTGAATCTACCAATACCTAAAACCGATGAAAGAACCCATAAAAACATCAAAATAGGAATATATTCTTCCCATAGTGGTAATAAAAAAGCAGCAAGTAAGAAAGTATAATATTGAAAATCTTCCTTAATAAAGTTTAAAATTGATTTATTCATTTACAATCAAATATTTTTAAGATTACTCATTAATTAGCTGATAATACCTTTTTGATATAAGTTCTGTAGTATATTTCTTTTCAAATGCTAATCTACCATTTATTCCCTTCATATGACGTAATTCCCTATTCTCTTTTAATAAAAGAATAGCTCTTACTAACCCTTCAACATCTCTTGGTTTAACTATAATACCACAATCATCTTCTTTCACAATATATGCTATTTCAGATTCTTCCGGAACGAGAGCGATAACTGGAATCCCTGCTGCCATAATTCCTATTATCTTACTTGGGACTGCTATACCTTCAAGTCCTTTTTGCAAAGAAACTAATGCAATATGGCAAGCTGTTACCGAATTTGCATAATCGTTGTTCGAAAGAAACGGGAATAGTAATATATTTTTTGGATCATGATTATTTATAGTGCTTAATAACTCATCTTTTCGCATTCCACCACCAATAAAGAGAAAAACAACATCTTTTAGTTTTTGATTAGCCACTTTCCCAAATGTTTCCATTTCATTCCATAATCCCATATTACCTGAATACTGAATCACAAATTTTTTCTCAAGTTTATTTTGAATAACAAACGGATTCGATTTATATTCTTTAGGATTAATAAGCTTCTCATCTTGCCAGATTGGGATATAATGAGCTCGTTCAGAAACTTCCGGGCAAAATTCCAGAAGCCATTTTTTCATATCTCGCCCTATAACAATTATATGATTACATTTTTTTAAGGCTGCACGATATGAAGCATTCCAGAATCGAACAATCATATTTTTAGAATTCATTCTACCTAATCTAACCAATCCTTCCGGGAAGATATCTAAAAGAACATAATTAAATTTACGCTTTTTAATCCAGAATATAAAAGCCAGAATAATTCCTAATGTAGGTGGTGTAGTATGTGTAAAAACAGGAGTTTTGTCTCTTGAAAACATTAATTTAAGTACAACACTAAAAGTGAATGTTAGGTAATTTAATAATCGTCCTAATATTAAATCTTTTTTAAAGTTTGTTGAAGCTAAAAAAGATATATTTATATTATTGTATTCAATACGTTTTGGTTGTCGTTCTAAACAGCTATAACTTGGCTGGGCACACCAGACCTTTACATCAATCTCTTCATTTTCCGCAATCTTTGAACATAGATTTGTAAACAAGTTTGCGGTTGAAACTTCATCCGGATAGAATACCTGGGTAATTAGAAAAAATTTGGATTGCTTTTTTTTCATTTATTATTTTTATTTTTCTAATCATTCACATATAAGATGAAAAGATTTGATCAAACTTATACATTTAAAAATTATTCAAAACTTCAATCACTTTTAATATGTCTTCTTTTTTATGGTATGATGAAATTGGTAAACTTACGGTGGTTTGATGAATCTCTTCTGAAATAGGGAATGTAAGATGTGATAAGAAAGACAATGCCTTTTGTTTATGTGGAGGTACCGGATAGTGAATTTCTGTTTTTATGTCATTCTTAAGCAAATACTTCCTTAGATTATCTCTATTTTTATGTCTAATATTAAAAATATGATAGACATCAGAAAAATCCTGTTGTATGACCGGTAAAATATATTCTTCACTTAATTTGTTTAAATAAATTTGAGCTAATTCTTTTTTATGACTATTTATTTCATTTAATGATTGAAGTTTAATACTTAAAAATGCTGCCTGTATTTCATCTAATCTTGAATTAATTCCAATATACTTGTTATAGTACTTTTTATTTGAACCATAATTTCTTAACATCTGCACTTTTTCGTAAAATTCAGGGTTATTAGTAGCAATAGCTCCTCCATCTCCTAAACATCCTAAGTTTTTAGTAGGATAAAAACTAAACGCTCCAAAATCTCCAAAACTACCAACCTTTCTCCCTTTATATTCAGCACCATGCGCCTGAGCACAGTCTTCAATTAAATGTAGATTTTCTCTTTTACATATATCAAGAATTGTATCCATATCACAAGGTTTGCCATACAAGTGAACTATTAAAACAGCCTTTGTTCTTGATGAAATAGAAACTTCTATTTTTGAAGGATCAATATTATACGTATTAATGTCCGGTTCAACTAAAACAGGAATATGTCCATTTTGCATTATAGCTAAAATAGTTGCTATATAAGTATTTGAAGGTACTATAATTTCAGAACCTTTTTCCAAATCTAATGCCTGAATTGATAATATTAAAGCATCAAGCCCCGAAGCAACTCCAGCACAATGTTTAACATTATTATATGCTGCAAACTCTTTTTCGAACTTTTCAACGTTTTCACCTAAAATATACCATCCGGATTCAAGGACATCATTGAAAGCTTCTTTAAACTTATTAAAAAAAGGTTGATTCACTTTTGCTAAGTTTTCATATTCAATCATCATATCCTTT
>DAOVYZ010000440.1 GCA_030635365.1 Bacteroidales bacterium | reverse complement strand
GTTATTCTTTATTTTCAATTATATACACAGTTCCTTTTCCTTTTCCAATACTATTTATTATTTGTTCCTTTTTCATATATTGTAAATCCTTTTTAATAGTGTTGATATTAATATTCTCAAATCTTTTTGCTAAATCAGATATTTTCAAAGGTTGATTTTTCTTTAAATGCTCCTTTATTCCCTTTTGTCTTTCATTCAAATACCCACCTTTTGACTTAAATACATCATATTTTGCATCAAGTCTTTGAGTTAACACACTCAATTTATCAAGAAAATACAATGTCCATTGGGATATGTTTTCATTTTCTTTATTTCTTTTTTTTTGACCTTCCATTAATGCCTGATAGTATTCTTTTTTTGTTTTTTCTATCAAGTTTTCAAAAGAGACATATTGAATAAATAAATAATCTTTTTGCAGTAAAACCAAAGTGGTTAATAATCTTGACAATCTTCCATTTCCATCTTGGAATGGGTGTATTGACAAGAATTCATAAACAAGATTTACAACAATTATTAAAGGATGAATTTCTTTATTTTCAAATTGTGCATTTGTCCAACTAATTAAATCGTTCATTTCATTACTAACTAAATGAACTTCTGTTGTATTAAAAATGACCTTCTGTATTCCACCTGGATAATTGGCAACTACTTTGTTTGAAAGAGATTTGTATTCTCCTCGATGCCTTGTGTCTTTATCACTGTGTCGTAATAAATTTTGATGTAATTGTTTAATGTAATTTTCCGATAATTTTATATTATCATAGTTTTCATAAATTATTTCTAATGTATCATAATAACCGATAACTTCTTGTTCGTCTCTTGTTTTTAGTTTAGCTATTTTTATATCATTTAGAAGTTCTTCTATTTCTTTATCTGTAAGTGTTCCACCTTCTATTCTTGTTGAAGAACCAATGCTTTCAATTGTTGCAATTTTTCGTAATTCTTTTAGGTATATATTCTCTTGCTTTTCAATACTATTCCATTTGCCTTTGTATAAGTCAATTTGAGAAATCAGATTTAATATTTTCTGATTTGTTTGAAAATCAAAGCCTAATTTATTTATATATTTATCCATTTCTTATCCGTATATTATCTGAATTCAAATATATATTACTCTCAACAAATATCCAAATATTATCTGTATTTTATCCGATAGTCGTTGTTTCTAATGCACCACAACATAAACTTTCAGCTATTAATTTTTATTTTGTTAATTTTTTATATTTAAACCGCTTTGGGGTATTTGTTCCTAATCGTTTACGACGGTTTTCTTCGTACTCTGAGAATGAGCCCTCAAAAAAATGTACTTGCCCCTCTCCTTCGTATGCCAATATATGGGTTGCAATACGGTCAAGAAACCATCGGTCGTGGCTTATTACCACAGCACAGCCTGCAAAACTTTCCAAACCTTCTTCTAATGCACGAAGTGTGTTTACATCAATATCGTTGGTAGGCTCATCAAGTAGCAATACGTTACCTTCTGCTTTTAGTGCCAATGCTAAATGCAGTCTGTTTCGTTCACCTCCAGATAAAACTCCGCATTTCTTTTCCTGGTCAGCACCGCTAAAGTTAAATCGAGAAACATATGCTCGCCCATTCATTGTTCTGTTACCTAATTGAATATTTTCTAAACCGTCAGTTAATACCTCAAACACTGATTTCTCAGGATCAATTGCCTGATGAGTTTGATCAACATAACTAATTTTAACAGATTCTCCAATGCTGGTAGTACCATTATCAGGATTCTCCTGCCCCATAATCATTCTAAACAATGTTGTTTTACCTGCACCATTTGGCCCAATTACTCCTATAATACCTGCCGGCGGTAATGTAAAACTTAAATCCTGTATTAAAGCTCTTTCCCCATAAGCTTTTGAAACTCCCTGCATCTCTATAACCTTATCTCCTAATCGCGGGCCGTTAGGAATAAATATTTCTAATCTATCTTCTTTCTGCTTTACATCTTCGTTCAGCATTTTATCGTATGCAGATAATCGGGCCTTAGATTTTGCATGGCGTGCCTTAGGTGCCATACGCACCCATTCCAGTTCTCTTTCCAGTGTCTTACGTCTTTTTGACACTCCCTTTTCTTCCGTCTCCATGCGTTTGGTTTTCTGCTCTAACCAAGATGTATAGTTTCCTTTCCATGGTATACCTTCGCCACGATCCAGTTCCAAAATCCATCCCGCTGCATTATCTAAGAAATAGCGGTCGTGTGTAATACAAATAACGGTTCCCTTATACTGCTGCAAATGCTGTTCGAGCCAGTGCATACTTTCTGCATCCAAGTGGTTTGTAGGTTCATCCAATAAAAGAATATCAGGTTCTTGCAGAAGTAAACGGCACAAAGCCACACGCCTGCGTTCACCTCCCGAGAGTACACTTACAGGCTGCTCATCAGGTGGGCATTGCAATGCATCCATTGCTCTATTCAGCTTTGTATCTATATTCCATGCATCCAACTGGTCTATTCTTTCCTGTAGTTTTGCCTGCTCTTCCATAAGTTTATCCATAGCATCAGGGTTTTCGTACACCTCAGGCAACTCAAATTTCTTATTTACCTCTTCGTATTTTCTCAATACATCTGCTACCTCATGTACACCTTCCATCACAACTTCTTTAACAGTCTTGCTTTCGTCAAGTTGCGGTTCCTGCTCTAAAAGCCCCACAGAATAGCCTGGAGCAAAAACCAATTCTCCATTGAATGATTTATCAATTCCGGCAATAATACGCAGTAATGTTGATTTTCCACTACCGTTTAATCCAATTATTCCAATTTTAGCACCAAGAAAAAATGATAAACTAATGTCTTTAATAACTGTTTTGTTTGGAGGATAAGTCTTACTTACCTTATGCATAGAAAAAATAATCTTTTTATTGTCAGACATAATTTTCAGTTTAAGATTTCAGGTTTAATGTTTAAAGTTTTCTTAGCAAATTATACGAAAGAGTGCTTTAGAAATTTTTTAACAAAATTAGTAAAAGAAATATGGTTTTAGATAGTTTAGTGGTTTATTTGTTAATTGGGATATTAGTTAACTAATTTTTCTTATGCAGAATATTAAATAGAACTTAGCTAAACAAATTCAATTCAAAATATAGTCTTTTTTTTCATTATCTTTATTGTCTGGTTTTTAACCAATTTCAGGCTTGGAAAAACTTAAAAAATTGATTAGCTTCACTGAGCCCTTTGGGGTTCTACAATATATAAGGTATACCTTCAAAAAAAACAGGTTTAGTTCAACAATCAATCAATCTAAGTGAATTCCTTGAATCACTTGTGATTGATCGCTATTTGTTATACAATGTAAATTTCTTGTTATAAAATCCATTAACGAAATTTGTGTGGATATTCTTTTTCGCGATTTTGAAATGAAAGAATTTTTAAATTTTGAATTACTCCTTCTCGGATTTCTATAGATTTTGAAATTGTTATATTCTTATCCCATGCATTTGCTCCCCCCAGAACTTCTGGTAAAAACGGAAGTAATGCTTTTGAAATTTCCCATGAAGCAGAATTCCAATAATAACTTGGGCTATG
>DAOVYZ010000247.1 GCA_030635365.1 Bacteroidales bacterium | reverse complement strand
ATGAGCGAAGGTGGAAAGAAGAATTAAATGGTTCTAATGATATCATTTGCCGTATACCCACAGGTCATGGATATCTATGTAATGTTAAAGGACAAAAAATAGATATTACCCAATTTTCTTACATAGAACAGACAGGCAAAAGTGGTTGGGCTTCAGGGCTTGCTTTAGATTGTATAGGTATGGCTCAAGTTATGGAAACTAAAGATGGACGTGAGGTCTTTGATAAAATTAACACTTATTGTAAAGAGCAAGAATTGTTAATGGCTACAGCCTATTTTTCAACTGCTTTTGATAGTAGCTTTAAACCTTGGATTGAGAAAATGTCAAAGAATATAGATGATTTTGCTTTTATAGTTGGGCACAAAGTTAGTGATGTGCTAGAAAAACTTGAGAAAGATTATTGTCTTATTATGGAATGGGATGGACAAAACTTGAATCCCATAAATGATAAATATAAAGGATCTAATAAAAATATAGTGATTGCTCGTGCTGAAGGATATCGTTTCCCGGTGTCTGCAATGCAATTGTTCTACAATAATAGTGTAGGCCCTCTATTTGCTTCGGGTGATCAATCTATTGCAGAAGCTTTAGTTGCTATTACAAATGGAGAAGAAGAAGGTCGTGATTTGATTATCAATGCTCGGGGAAATCAGGGGTATTGTGTAAATGGTTTAGGTAAAGCACTTCATATTATGAGTGGAGAAACAAAAAAATATAAACCACTTATTAAAGGTTTTTCACGTGAATTTTCAATACTTATACCCATTTCTAAAGTAGCTGCCAGGAAATTAATATCAAATTACTTATCCGAGAACTTGTTTGTATTAATTTTAGGTTATCTGGAAGCGAATGGCAAAAAAGCTTTTTGGGAAAAATAATAATGGAAAAATAATTTAATATTTAAGAGAACTTTCTATATCACTCCTGCTGGACTTGTAGTTCGAGCTTTTATTTTTGTGAGGAAAGAGATTAATGAATGCAAACCATTGCTAAGCGGCATTACAAATGCCGCTTTCTCAATTGAAAAAAATATTTACAACCATTAAAGAAAGAATTAATGTGTAAAATTCGCTTGCTGTATCAAAAGCCTTGGGTGCCCAAGGTAATAATACCCCATTTATAATAAACCACAATCAGTTTGTTCGTCCTTTTTTTACTATCCATAAAGAGCTTAGGACATTAACTTCATGCAAAAAAATCCATGCAAATTGAAAATGAAATATCCATAAAACCTCTGGATAAAAATTATATTGATTCAATACATAAATATTTGAATAATGAAAAACTTGCAGAAACTTATCCGATTGATCTGCCTTACACAAAAGAGAATGTACTAACGTATATAGAGAGAGAGATTCAGCAAAAGGGAAAAGGCATTCGTTTTGCATTTGCAATACAATTTAACAATCAATTTGCAGGAATCTGTGCACTGTACAATGTTGATAAAAACAAACGTGAAGCAGGAATTTACTACTGGGTAGCAGTACAATACTGGAATAAAGGACTGGCCAGTCGGACCTTAAAAAGAATAATTAGCTACGCAAAAAATGAACTTGGGTTAAAAAAGTTAAGAACCGGCGTTTTAAAACGAAACATAGCTTCAATAAAGGTCTTGGAAAAGAATGGTTTTATTAAAGCAGGTAATGCAAAAGACCCAACATCATATCACAATAAGTTTTCAGGTGAGGAAGTATTGGAGATGTTACTCAAGTTAGATGTAAATGAAATAGAGGAATAATACATAATTTGATTTTATTCAGAATTAAATATTAATCAGGTTGTTACAGAATTGGATTTTATGTCTGATAATTACTATCAGTAAATTTTTACACCAATTATTTTTGATCTCAATAAATACATCAATCAATTATAATTTCAATATATGAAGAAATACAAAGTTAAAATAGGTGATAGTTTGGGTAGTATTGCTAAAAGATTTTACAAAGATACAATGAAATATATAGACATAGCAGAAACCAATAATATATCAGGTTATGATGTGATTGCGGTTGGACAAAATTTAATATTACCGGGATTATTTGATGCCATTATTAGTACAAAAGAAACTGTAATGCAAGAGGGATACTGTACCAGCCAGGTTACGGGTCAATTTTTAGACAATTATTTTACTTCTGAATCGCTAAATTTAATTATTCCCAATGCCAGAACAGAAGACATTAATTACTACCTAAAAGCGTTAAACTCTGAAATGCTGGGGCATTCAATTAATACTCCTTTAAGGCTTGCTCATTTTATTGCACAGCTGGCATATGAAAGTGGATGTTTAAAGTATAGTGCCGAGAATTTAAATTATAGTGCAAATACATTAAAAATAAATTTTAAAGAGCATTTCCCTAATTATAAAATAGCAGAAGAATATGCAAATAATCCTGATAAAATTGCGAACAGAATTTACGCGAACAAAATGAAGAATGGCGATGAAGAAAGTGGCGATGGATGGAATTATAGAGGACGAGGTTTATTTCGATTAACCGGTAAAGATAATTATGCAAAATGCGGCGAAGCCCTTAAAACTGATCTGATTAATAAGCCCGATTTATTAGCTGTTGATGCAAATGTTGCAGCGGCAGCTGCTTGTTGGTTCTGGAAAAGGAAAAAACTGAACACTTTTGCCGATAAGGATAACATAATGATTATAACCAGATTGATAAATGGGGATTATAATGGACTGGAAGAGCGTAAGAAATATTTGAAGATAGCTAAAACTGTTCTGGGTATTTAATGGTTCATCTAAATAAAGTCAGTCCATAAAGTCCGAATAATTTATAAAATATAAAAATCACATAATGCATGCATCAAGAAACAACTAAATTCATGAAACAAAGGATTATAATAAGAAATAAATTATTATCAAAAATAAGCATACTGGCAGGATTTATAGTATTAATCGTTTTATGTATGGTATTTCTAAAAAAACAAATGTCTCAAAAAGATTTGCTAAGCTATGCTGATAATTTTACCGACTTTGTGGTTAAAGACTTAGAAAAGGAATTTCTGCAAATACAAACAAATATTGATGCACTTGCACAAATAGTTAATGAAAATGTAGAAGAAGAAAATATTACTAAAATCCTTGCAGAACAAGAATTGGCCATGAAAAGATGCAAACACCTGGATGGATTGCTTGTTGCATTTGAAAAAGATTATCTTAAAAATTACCCTGGACTATATTCACCATATATTCGGAGAGAGGATGGTGAATATATTCTGCTTCAGGTATCCGATGCTTATGATTATACTTCCGATGACGCAGGTGCAGTTTGGTACCAGGGACCCGTAAAGCGGAAAAGAGCAGAATGGGTAGGTCCGATTTATGGAAAAGCAGGAGGACGAAAACTTTTTATGTACTGCGTTCCAGTACAAATTAACGGAGAAATAATAGGTCTCGTAGCTGCCTGTTACAACCTAATGGAGATTTACCAGATTCTTCAAAACACAGGTGCAGGTCGAATAGGATTTCCGTATCTTATCAATCAAAAGGGCGAGTTTATAGCTCACCCCAATAATGAGAATAAAAACCTGGTTCAGTTAGCTATAGAATCAGATGATAATGCTTTAAAAGAACTGTCAAAAGACATTTACCGTCTTTCGTTCCAAGGGAAAAAATATTACCATAAAAATTCCTTAACAGGAAAATTTTGTTGGGAGTTGATTAAACCCATTGAAAGTGTCTCTATTTTTTTAGGGATTTCAATTAATGACAATCAAATATATGGAAATCCGAGCTATAGAAATAAAAAGCGGAGAGACATTTTTACATATTCATTATTAATATTTACCATACTGCTATGTTTACTTTACATAATAATATTTAAAACCGATTTATTTAAAAGTAAATTTTTGATTTTTGTAATGTTCTTTTCTCTTATTTCAATTATGGAAATAGGTGTAATTACTATGTTTACTGTCTATTACCCGGTAATAGGTATTAATAAAAAAGAATCGCAGGATATTGAACGAAAAAAAACAGAGATAATAAACAGGTATCATCAAAATTCAAAAGACAGTATAACGTATACGGTAAATCGTTGGAATTTTTCTATGATGCTCGATAATTATGGTCTCTTTGATTACTTACAGAATTATAAAGAAGTTATTGCACATAAAACGAAAAAAGTTGTAAAAGAAGCCCCAACCGGACTTTACCTGCAAACTATAAAATTTAAAGATTCACACAGTACAGATATTACCGGATATATCTGGCAGAAATATCCTCTGAATTGGACTGATAAAAAAGGTGTAATATTTCCTGATGCAGAAAAAAGTAAAATAATTTTAGAAGATTCTTCAAGAATTTTTAATATTAATGGTGAAATTGTTGATCTGTATCGTTGGTACTTTGAGGTGAGTATACGTGAACCATTTAACTTTAGTCATTACCCTCTGGACAGAAATGACTTATGGCTGAGATTATGGCATAAAAACTATGATCAAGATATTATATTGGTGCCCGATTTTTCGGCCTATAGCCTCATTAATCCATCATTTTCTCCCGGACTTGATTCGGGGATTGATATGCCTGGTTGGATCATTGAAGGAAGTTTTTTCTCTTATAAAGAGAAAACATACAACTCCAGTTTTGGGAAAGAAATATATAATAGTAAAAATTACTTTCCGGAACTACACTTTAATGTAATGTTGCACAGGGATTTTAGTGATCCCCTGATTTGTAAAGTCATTCCACTAATGGTATTGCTTTTTATGATGTATTCTATACTTTTTATTGGAGGATTTACCGAACAACTAAATGTAGTTATTGGTTGCTCGGGTTTATTCTTCGTTGCTATTTTTGAACACATCCACCTTAGGCAAAGCCTTAATGCATCAGGTATTATCTATTTAGAGTATTTATATTTCATAACCTACCTTTTATTACTTCTAATAACATATAGTGCTATGCGCAACGATATTGTAATGAATATAGGATGGAGGAAAGTTAGCATAATAGATTTTGCAAAACTTTGTTTCTGGCCCTTATTCTTTTTTCTAATTCTTATGATTTCGGTTTGCACATTTTATTAATACCAAACCTTTATGTAAAGAATGCTTTATACTTTTACCTGTTGAAAACAAAAACAAAAACAAAAAATAATTTTAAAGAAGATTACCCTCCCTGATAATACCTGGCTGAACCGGATATGTTATCTGGTACTTCTCCAGAATATAGAACTATACCACTGTTGACGCAGTTGAAATGCCGGATGATATGTTACAGGTAGTAGTTTCTTGTAATCGATAAATAAAAAAGACAAATATATGGATAGTATCCTTACATTGTGTGGAAACAACGTCTTCTATGCATTACAAATTTTGTATTGACTGGTTAGCTGCAAATAAAAATTATACATGGATTCCCTGGCAACCTCGGGTTTAATGTAATAACTATTTGTTTTTACAAAGCCTGTAAAGAATATTTTACATATTGTTCGTTGAGGCGTCTAAATTGTACGTCTCTACGTTCCTCTCCTAAAATTTAAAGTACAAATAGGTAATTTGGTTAGAATGATATTCAGATTGCAAATTTCAATTGAATCCTTACATTGAAATATAATGAAATATTTTTTCACGCCCTCTTTCACTAAATTTATATTTCCAAAACTGCAAACAACCAAATAGATTAAAACTACTCTCAATCAGAAAGGAGGTATCATGATTAGAGCAAGTCCATAGTTTTAATAAAGTATCGCTTATACCTATTAGGCCGGTAAGATCAAAATAGCGACTCAATAACACTATTTAGTGTGATTAAATCCGCTATAAATAACAGAATAATAATTAAAAGAAAGTCCATTATTATGGAAGTGGCATTTTTAAGGCAATGAAAGGGAGCTTAT
>DAOVYZ010000371.1 GCA_030635365.1 Bacteroidales bacterium | reverse complement strand
ATTTTTCCTTTCAATATTTTCTATAATACCTTCAGCCAATGTTATAGCAGTTCCACTTGGTGCATCAAGTTTTTGCATATGATGGGACTCTTCTATCTTTACACTATAATCAGGAAATTTATCCATCAGTTGCGATAAATATCTATTTAGTTTAAAAAATAGATTCACTCCTAAACTAAAATTCGATGCATAGAAAAAGCTTTTACCATCAGTTTTACATCTACTTATTACTTCTTCAAATTTATTAAGCCATCCGGTTGTCCCACTTACTACCGGTATATTATTATCAAAACATAAATTTATATTGGAGAAAGCACTTTCCGGCTTAGAGAATTCTATCGCCACATCAATTTCTTTCCAGCTTGAAGAGTTAATGGAATTTATATTATTTTCATCAATACGCAATAAAACATTATGCCCCCTAACCTGAGCTATCTCATCAATCTCTTTGCCCATTTTGCCATAACCGATAATAGCTATATTCATAATTGGTTTATTGTTAGCGTGCAAGATATTTAAAACTAAATTAAAGTTATTAAAAATTGTCTTAAAAAATGTTAATTTAATTTCAAAAGGATTGTAAAGATAAAAAAAGGGAAGCAAAATAGCTTCCCTTCACTAAAATATTATAATAATTTCATTATTTCTTAACAACTTTTACTACTTCGGCAAAAGCTTTTGGTTGGTTCATAGCTAAATCAGCTAATACTTTCCTATTAAGTGCTATTCCTTTTTTATTCAATTTTCCCATGAACTCTGAGTATGACATACCATGTTCTCTAACACCAGCATTAATTCTCTGAATCCATAATGACCGGAAATTTCTTTTTTTCGTTTTTCTATCTCTGTATGCATATGTTAAACCTTTTTCATACGCATTTTTCGCTACTGTCCAAACATTACTTCTTCTTCCAAAGTAACCCTTTGTTTTCTTTAAAAGTTTTTTTCTTCTAGCTCTTGAAGCTACTGAATTTACTGACCTTGGCATAATTTTTCTTTTTGTGAATGGTTAGCGGCCGCTCTTCCCGACACTTTTCTGCTAATTCATCCTTTTTTAAACTAATTTTTAATAAAAGATTACTTCATTGCTAACAATAACTTAGCATTTTTCTCATCACTTTTGTCAACTATACCCATGTAGGTAAGATTTCTCTTTCTTTTAGTTGATTTTTTTGTCAAAATGTGACTTTTGTAAGCATGTTTTCTTTTAATCTTCCCTGATCCGGTTAAGCTATATCTTTTCTTAGCTCCCGGATTTGTCTTCATCTTTGGCATTGTACTATAATTTAATTTAGTTAATTATTTTTTCTTTAAAGCCTTTGGTGCAATAAACATTATCATTCTTTTCCCTTCTAGTTTAGGCATTTGCTCAACTTTTCCATATTCCTCAAGATCCTGAGCTAAACGAAGTAAAAGAATTTCTCCTTGTTCTTTAAATAAAATAGATCTTCCTTTAAAAAACACAAATGCTTTAACTTTTGCACCATCTTCAAGGAATTTTTCAGCATGTTTCAGTTTAAACTGATAATCATGTTCATCGGTTTGAGGGCCGAATCTAATTTCTTTAAGAACAACTTTCTGTGTTTTTGCTTTTAATTCTTTTTGTTTCTTTTTCTGTTGGTACAGAAACTTTTGATAATCAATTATTTTACATACCGGAGGATTTGCATTTGGTGAAATTTCCACCAAATCAAGTTCCAACTCATCTGCCAACTTTAAAGCATCTTGGATAGAATAAACATCTGGGTTTTCAATATTATCCCCAACCAGTCTAACTAATTTTGCACTTATAAAATTATTTATTTTATGTGCCGGTTCTTCTTTTCTGAATCGTCTTCTTTGTTGTCTTGGTCCCGCTATGGCTTGGCCCTCCTGAATTTTAGTTAATACTTAATTTATTTTATAGCTTCTGTTTGAGCTTTAACTTCTTTATTAATAAAATCTGCAAATTCTTCAAGTTCCATCGTCCCTTTGTCACCCTCACCCTGCTTTCTTACAGATATTGTATTATTCTCTACTTCTTTTTCACCCACAATCAAAAGATATGGTATACGTTTTAGTTCATTATCACGTATCTTTTTACCTATCTTTTCGTTACGGTCGTCAATCAAAGTGCGAATATCGTAATTATTTAGGAAATTCAAAACTTTTTTTGCATAATCATTAAATTTTTCACTTATTGGTAATATTACAACCTGTTCAGGTGTAAGCCATAATGGGAATTTCCCGGCTGTATGTTCAATTAACACAGCAACAAATCGTTCCATTGAGCCAAAGGGAGCCCTATGAATCATTACAGGCCTGTGTTTCTGATTATCTGAACCGACATATTCCAATTCAAAACGCTCCGGCAAATTATAATCAACCTGAATTGTTCCCAGCTGCCACTGGCGCCCCAACGCATCTTTGACCATAAAATCTAATTTAGGGCCATAAAATGCAGCTTCACCATATTCTACAACATGATTAAGATCTTTCTCTTTTACTGTTTCAAGTATAGCTGTTTCAGCCTTTTCCCAATTATCGTCAGTTCCTATATATTTAACTTTATCATCAGGATCACGTAAAGATACTTGTGCTGTATAGTTTTCAAAATTCAATGCATTAAAAATAATGAAAACAATATCCATCACTTTCTTAAATTCATCTTTTAACTGATCCGGGCGGCAAAATATATGTGCATCATCCTGTGTAAATCCTCTAACACGAGTTAATCCATGAAGTTCACCACTTTGCTCATATCTATATACTGTTCCGAACTCAGCATATCTTACAGGTAAATCTTTATATGAGTGTTGTTGTGATTTATAAATCTCACAATGGTGTGGGCAATTCATAGGTTTTAACAAAAACTCTTCACCTTCTGCTGGTGTGTTTATAGGTTGAAATGAATCTTTACCATATTTCTCATAATGTCCTGATGTAACCCACAAATCTTTTAATCCAATATGAGGAGTTATTACTTGATCGTAGCCATAAAGTTTTTGTATTCTTTTTAAGAAATTTTCCAATCGTTCTCGTAATTGTGCCCCTTTTGGCAACCATAAAGGTAATCCTTGCCCAACCTTTTGCGAAAAAGTAAATAGCTCCAATTCTTTACCAATCTTTCGATGATCACGCTTTTTTGCTTCTTCAAGCATAACCAAATACTCATCAAGCAATTTTTGTTTCGGAAAAGTAATACCATAAACGCGTGTTAATTGCTTTCTTTTTTCATCACCACGCCAATATGCTCCAGCCACACTTAGTATTTTAATTACTTTAATGTAAGCTGTATTTGGTAAATGAGGCCCTCGGCAAAGATCTGTAAAATTACCTTGCTTATAAAAAGTTATTGTTCCGTCTTCTAATTCATCAATTAATTCTACTTTATATTCATCACCCTTCTCTTTATAAAATCCAAGAGCTTCTTTTTTAGGAACTTTACTACGATTATACTCATTTTTTTGTTGAGCAAGTTCCTTCATCTTTGATTCAATCTTTGGAAAATCAATATCTGAAATTACGCTGCCATCTGTCAGGTCAACATCATAATAAAATCCGTTTTCAATGCTAGGGCCAATACCTAATTTAATTCCAGAGTACAAAACTTCTAATGCTTCCGCCATTAAATGAGCAGAAGAGTGCCAAAATGCATGTTTTCCCTCTTTATCATCCCATTTATGTAATTTTATCTTAGCATCAAAATCGATTGTTCTTTGTAAATCCCAGACCTCATCATTAACAGTTATCGACAATACTTCTTTTGCAAGCCCATGACTTATACTTTTAGCAATTTCGTAACCGGAAATAGGCTCACTATACTCTTTTACTGAATTGTCAGGTAATGTTATCTTAATCATCTTAATATTTTTTTCAAATTCAGGTTTGCAAAGATATAAATTCTTTACTGAACTTATGGGTCAAATCTTTAAGAATTATATAAAAGTTTATTATAAAGATTTTATAAATTTACATATTTAAACCATTTCTTGTTCCCAGTATCAAAATCAATATAATATAAAAACCTTTCTAAATCATGAAAACACTTTTTAAATTATCAATTTTATTAATCATTTGTACTCTTTGTTTTGATGCCTCATCACAAAAACAAAACAAAAAAATATCTTTGGAAGATATATACAGTAATAGATTATTTACAAACCTATCAATTAGTGGGCTAAGGTCTATGAATAATGGTGAACATTTTACTACCCTTAAAGATAAAAGTAAGATTTCCAAATTCAGTTATAAGTCGGGGGAACT
>DAOVYZ010000085.1 GCA_030635365.1 Bacteroidales bacterium | reverse complement strand
GAAATTCGAGAAGAAAACGGATAACAGAAAGATTGAAGCAGAGATTGAATGAAGGTATGGTTGAGGAAATTCAGGACTTACTTAAAAAGAATGTTACTCCCGATAAATTAATTTATTATGGACTGGAGTATAAATACATTACTCAATATGTGTTGGGGGAGATTGATTATGATACAATGTTTAAAAGCTTAGAAACGGCAATTCATCAGTTTGCAAAACGTCAAATGACATGGTTTAGAGGAATGGAAAGAAAAGGATTTAAAATTAATTGGTTGGATGGCTATGCTCCGATGGAGGAAAAAACAAAGAGAATCTTAAAATTATTAAAAAAGAAGGCTTATGATATAAATAAATGTTGATTTTAGTGTAAATTTTGTGTTCTTGCCTGCTGGCAAGCAGGTTGATGTCCCTGCCTGTCAAAGAATTTGTTCGGCAGACAGGTTTATGGCTATTCTTCTTTTTGCCACTAAAACACTAAATCTCTAAGTATCACAAAAAAAGTGTAACCACATTAGTTTAAATCACAGCCAAAAAGAATTAATGTAGAAACCAGCTATTATGGTTTAGCTTTATTAATATAAAGAATGCAATGAATAGATTTATTATTGTAAAGAAATAGTTATAATGTTCTCTGTATTTAGTAAAACTTCTTCGAAACAAAATTCCAAGATTTGGTGTAAAAAGACAAATTAGCAAACTGAAAAACAGTATCTCACTTAATTGGTTTTCAATATCACTTGACCCGTAGAACATGAATAAGTAAACACAAATAAGCAATATGCCTAAATAAAGTAAATATGAGATTTTAAGAACTAAAGTAGATAATAATCTTTTATAATTTAAAAGAAAGGGTTTAATGATAACAAATGCCAATACATAAATTATTAGAAAAAACAAAAACAATATTATTTTAAAAAAAGGCATTGAATTAGTCATAAATTATTGTAAATAAATATATTGGTAAATATATAAGAATTTTGTTCCAAAAGCAAAAAGCCGGTTTTGCCGGCTTTTATCAGATATATTTATTCTTCGTCCTTAAGCCATTTATCAAGCCAACTAAAGAATTCCCTTTGCCATAAAATTCCATTTTGAGGTTCTAGTACCCAATGATTTTCATCTGGAAAATGAAGATACTTACCTGGGATTCCTCGTAATTGAGCAGCATTAAATGCACTCATGCTATGAGTATAGGGTATTCTGTAATCTTTTTCTCCGTGAATAACCATTATTGGTGTATCCCATTTGTCAACAAATTTATGTGGAGAACTATCATAAGATTTTTTATTTGCTTTATCCCAATAAGGGCCACCTATATCCCAATTAACAAAAAACATTTCTTCAGTTTCAAGATACATAGCTTCAAAATTAAAAATTCCATCATGTGCAATAAAAGCATCAAACCTTTTTTCATGGTTACCAGCAATCCATAATACCGAGTAGCCACCATAACTAGCCCCTACAGCACCTAAATTATTTCCATCTACATAAGGTTCTTTTGCAACATCATCAATAGCGCTAAAATAATCTTTCATGTTCTGACCTCCGTAATCTCCAGAAATTTGATCGTTCCATTCTTTACCAAAAGACGAAAGCCCTCTTCTGTTAGGAGCAACAACAATATAACCATTTGCAGCCATCATCTGAAAATTCCACCTGTAAGAGAAGAATTGATGAACCGAACCATGAGGCCCTCCCTGGCAATAAAGTAAAGCAGGGTATTTTTTATTTGGGTCAAAATTAGGTGGATAAATAACCCAAACCAACATATTTTTATTATCGGTAGTTTTAATCCATCTTTCTTTTACATCACCAAATTTTAATTGACCCATTAAATTTTTATTAATAAAAGATAACTGGTTTTCTTCTCCTGTTTCCGGATTAATGGTGAAAACTTCTGTAGGCATTGACATACTCTGTTTGGTTCCTATTAACTTCCCGTTATAAGGATGAACCGAACGATAATTATGCACACCATCAGTAATTTGCTTAATTTTTTCGGTCTTAACATTCAAGTTGTAAACCTGGAATCTGGCATGATAATCACTGGTAAAATAAATTGATTTGCTATCTTCTGCCCAAACCAAACCATGCACATTCTGGTCGAAATTACTGGTATAATCTTTCTTTTCCCCACTTTTAACGTTCATAATAAATAATCTGTTTTGATCAGATTCATATCCATCCTGTTCCATACTTTCCCATGCAAGCATCTTTCCATCAGGAGAAAAAACAGGGTTAACATCATACCCTTTAAGCTCTTCAGTAATATTTTTTGTTTCTTTCGTTTCCAGGTTATAAAAATAAATGGCAGAGTTTGTAGATAAAGTATATTCTTTACCAACCATTTTCTTACAGGTATATGCAATATTTTTACTATCGGGACTCCAGTTAATTTGTTCCATTCCGCCAAAAGGATTCATCGGGCTGTCATATCTTTCATATTCCATTATATCAATAGAGTTGCTTATTGATTTACCATCGTAATCAGCAATAAAAATATGGCTATAAGCATAATCATGCCATTGGTCCCAATGCCTGTACATTAAATCAGTTTCAATTCTTGCTTCTGCCTTAGGTAAGTCAGGATGCAAATCATTAACAGTTTGGTCAAGTTTCACATCTTTTATGTAAACAATTTTGATTGATCAGGAGAATATTTAAATCCGTTTATACCACTTTCAATATTTGAAATCTGGATACGTTTTGTACCATCGGGATTCATTTCCCATAATTGCAGGCCACCATCTTCAGCACTTAAAAAGCCGATTTTTTTACCATTAGGACGCCATTGTGCAGAATATTCTCCTGATTCTGTATTGGTAATATTTTGAGCTTTGCCTCCTTCAACAGGGAGAATAAATATTTCGCGATTACCCCTGTTCTTTTCCATACTATAAAATGATACTCCAAATACAATATTTGTATTATCCGGAGATATTTCTACGCCACTTAATCTTCCAAAAGACCATAAAACCTCGGGAGTCATAATCTCTGATGAAATCTGAATTTCATCAACGGGATTACCAATTTCAGTATATTGAGTTTTTTCGCTGTTGCATGAAAAGAGAGTAAAAATGAAAAAAATGCCTGCAAGTAGTTGTATTTTTTTCATAATAAGCTATTCTTTATTGTTTTTAAATGATTCGATAATTTTATTTTCCAGTTCTTCAGCTAATTCAGGGTTGTCTTTTAAAAGTTGTTTAACAGCTTCGCGTCCTTGTCCGAGTTTAGTATCTCCATAGCTAAACCATGAGCCACTTTTTTTAATCAGGTTTTGATCTACCCCTAAATCGATAATCTCACCTATTTTTGAGATACCTTCGCCATACATGATATCAAATTCTGCTTTTTTAAATGGTGGAGCTAATTTGTTTTTTACTATTTTAACTCTTGTGCGATTACCGGAAACCTCTTCACCATCTTTTATTTGCCCAATTCTTCTAATATCTATGCGTACAGATGCATAAAACTTAAGGGCATTTCCACCTGTGGTAGTTTCAGGATTGCCAAACATAACTCCAATTTTTTCACGTAATTGGTTAATAAAAACGCAGCATGTATTAGTTTTACTAATGTTAGCAGTAAGTTTACGGAGGGCTTGAGACATTAATCGAGCTTGTAACCCCATTCTTGAATCACCCATATCACCTTCAATCTCAGCTTTTGGTGTAAGAGCCGCAACAGAATCAATAACAACAATATCAACTGCACCTGATCGAATAAGATGGTCTGCAATTTCTAATGCTTGTTCACCATTATCAGGTTGGGAAATTAAAAGATTCTCAACATCAATACCAAGATTCTCAGCATAAAAACGGTCAAAAGCATGTTCAGCATCAATTATAGCTGCAATACCTCCTTTTTTTTGTGCTTCAGCAATTACATGAATAGCAAGAGTTGTTTTTCCCGATGATTCCGGCCCATATATTTCTATAACTCTACCACGAGGGAATCCTCCAATTCCTAAAGCCATATCTAATGAAATGGATCCGGAAGAGATTGATGGGACATTGATAATGGCTTTATCACCCATTTTCATTATGGCACCTTTTCCATAATCCTTATCAATTTTATCAAGTGTAAGCTGTAAAGCCTTAAGTTTTTCCTTGTTAATGTTGTCTTCTTTTTTGTCTTTATCCATGTTCTTAGTGTATTAGCTATTTTTTAGAATTTTTCAAACATTAAAATAACCAATAAAAATATCTTTAATGTTTGAGTTATTTAGTCTTTAAAGGTTTAATTCTTGAAAAATCTGATTTGTATGATCTTTTGTTTTTACTTTTTCAATTACTTTTTCAATAGTTTGATCTTCAGAAATTATAAAAGTTTTTCGTAAAACACCATCATACGTTTTACCATACATCTTTTTCTCCCCCCAGGCATCATATAATTTCAATATTTTTTTATCAGGGTCAGAAATTAATCTAAACGGCAGGTCAAATTTATTAATGAATTTTGTATGTGATACTTTAGTATCAGGACTAACACCTATAACATCAAGCCCTTTATCCAATAAATCGTTATAATTATCTCTTAAGTTGCAAGCTTCAGCAGTGCATCCGGGAGTATTGTCTTTCGGATAAAAATAAAGTATAACTTTCTTCCCTTTATACTGATCTAATGATATTTCTTTACCATTTTGATCAATTCCATCAAATTTAGGAGCTTTTGTTCCTTCTTTAATACTTACCATAATTATTATGTTTAAGATATGTAAAATTATAAAATATCATTAATAAGACAGAATTTAGTTTTTAATGTTTATTAATCTTTATCAACATTTGAACTAATGGGTATAATTGGCTGTATTTTAAAAAAATAAGAAAGATATTTGTTATTTTCTTTTACCTCTCTATAATGAATATTAAATTTGTGTTTGCATTCTAAATTATTTCATTCTTAAAATGAAGAAATGTAAAATATACTTATTGACATTATTATTTTTTGTAGTACAATTAGCATATTCACAGGAAGATGATTCCTCGGACTTTGATGCTTTGAAAATAGCATACCTCAATGTTAAACAGGAAAAATATCTTGAAGCGTATCCTTATTATGAGAAAATGTTAAGTATATATCCTAAAGATCCTACATATAATTACTATGCAGGAGTATGCCTCCTTTTTATAGAGGAAAGTCCAATAAGTGCTTTAAGTCATCTCCGTTTTGCTTCAACTAAAGATGTTTCAATTGATGTATGGTTTTATTTGGGATTGGCTTATCTCCAAAATTATCAGTTTGAAAAAGCTTTAGATAATTTTGAAAGGTTTGAAAAAAGAGCATCTAAAGCTCAGTTGAAAAAAACTAAAGTTCAAAATTATATTTCAATGGCTCAAAATGGCTTGTACTTAGTACGTTATATTAAGGAGCCAATTGTATACGAAAAAAAGAGGGTTGCTATTAATGATTTTTATAAAACATACGAAATTTACGATTTGGAGGGGCAATTTATAGATCGCTTTGGATTCTTTAATCAAAAGACAGATTCAGTTGTAAAAGAATCGGTTATGTTTGTACCCAGGTTTGTGAAAGGGCAAGATGCACTATATTATTCAGCAAAGAATAAGAAACGTGAGGATTATGATATTTTTAGAATTACTAAATTGAATGATTCTCTTTGGAGGGAACCGGAAAATATAGGTGATGTTATAAACACTCCTTTCGATGAAAGTTACCCATATATGCATATAGATGGTTCTACCCTGTATTTTGCATCAAAAGGGCATTATAGTATGGGAGGGTATGATTTGTACAAAAGTACATGGGATTGGGAAACTCAGAAATGGACAGAGCCTGAAAATTTAGATTTTCCGATTAATTCGCCATATAATGATATTCTTTTTGTGCCATCGCCAAATAAAAAATATGCGCTTTTTGCATCAGGTCGTGGAGCTAAAGACTCAGAATGTTTTGTTTATAAGATTAAACTAAACAACTCAAAACCATATATAAAAATTCAAAGCCATGATGAAATATTAGATTATGCTGAATTGGATGTTAATATAACTCCGGGCAAAGTAAAAAATGATAGAGCAGATAGAGACAAGTTTGAAGCAGAGAATGTTGATATAATCAAAATAAATACAGACGAGGGATTTTTAAATAAAAATGAGTATGATAGTCTTATAAATCTTGCTGTTAATTATCAATTAAAAGCAGATTCGTTAAGATGGCTAATGGACGATAAAAGAATGTTATTTAATAAGACAAAAGCGGGGGCCGATAGGGTTGTTTTGGGGAATGCAATAATTGAACTGGAGAGAGAAGCGTATTTATTGCAAAAAAATGCTGATAGGTGTTATGAAAGGGTAAGGGAAATAGAACAAAAGAATTTAGCTAATGCTAATAGTACATATCATAAAACAGAAATTATTTTTAAGGATGAATTAGAAAAGACGAAAGAGAAACAGCAAAAGTTATACGTAGAACCTGTTGAGGATATATTGGTAAAATCAAGACTGGAGTTATTAGATACCTTAATAAAAGGGAATAATGTTAATGATAATGAAAAATATGGATTGTGGGTAAAGCAGCCATCAATCTATAATAATAACAATCCAATACCTGTAAACGGAATTTTACCAAATGGTATAATATATATGATTCAGCTAGGTGCATTTAGTTCAGAAAAAAAACCAATAGTTTTTAAGGGACTTACACCCTTATCTTGCATAAAAAAAGAAAATAGTAAAATTAGGAAGTATTATTGCGGGAGATTCTTGACTTTGCAAAACGCTGAGAAAGATTTGCCAGTTGCACGAAATGCAGGTTTAAAAGATGCTTATATCGTTGCTTTTCACAATGGGAATATTATTCCCGTTAAGAATGCTGTAAAACTTGAATCGAAAAGCATAAAGCCAATAGGTGATAAATCAAAAAATAAGATTATTGAAGAAAATATTAATCAGGAGAGTCTGGAAATTATTTATGTGCTTAAAAGTAAGGCCGCTATAAAAGATACTTTGATAATTAAAAAGATTAAGGACATCTTACCTGATGATGCTAATATATATATTGAGAATAAGCAGAAGCAAAACAGTCTCTTAATTAAATCATTTTCTAATTACGAAAAGGCAAATGAAGTAAAAGCAAGGATAGGAACAATTACGAATAATGTATTTGAAATTCATGCATATTTTGCCGAAAATCATATCCCGTTAGATCATGCCAGGAAAATCTCCAAATAACAAAAAAAAATAATATCTTTATATTGAATTAAGTTGTATATTAGACGTTTTATTAAATTTTAATGAATTATACTAATAATGGTTAGGAAGAGGAACAGAGAGGAGGATTCGAAAGTAAAAAGGAATCCAGAACCAGCAAATCAATATGCATTAATATTACATAATGATGATGTTCATGATTTTAATTATGTAATTGAGTCTCTGGTAGAAATATGTGGGCATGACAGTGTACAAGCAGAACAATGTGCTTATATTGTTCATTACAGGGGTGAGTGTGATGTAAAAACCGGAAAATACGGCCACCTAAAGCTAATACATGAAAAACTTTGTGAAAAAGATTTAATAGTAACATTAAATGAACAAGTATGTCATTAACTGCTATAATTTTTCTAATTGTTCTTGGAATAATCCTTTTTTACGTAGAATTTTTAATAGTACCCGGAGTTACAATAGCTGGTATTGCAGGGGCTATTTTGATCATATTAGGTGTCTATTTTGGATATAAGGAATATGGAACACCAACAGGTCATTATATATTGGGTTTGACTTTTGCAACTTCTATTTTGTCCGTTATACTCATGTTACGTTCCGGAACATGGGAAAAGATAGCATTAAAATCTAAAATTGAAGGCAAGTCAGGTCCATCCTTAGAAACATTAATTAATATTGGTGATAAGGGAACTGCAATTACACGATTAAATCCATATGGTAAAGTATTGATTAATGAAAAATATTACGAAGCAAAATCAACGGATTCATTCATTGATCCAAAAACAGAAATTGAAGTAAAAAAAGTTGACAGAACATATCTTATTGTAAAACCTATAAAATAAATTAACATGGAATTTTGGCCTATCGTAGGAATTATTGTCGGAGTAATTATTTTACTCTATTTGTTTTTATATCTAATACCAATCAATTTGTGGTTTCAAGCACTTGTTTCGGGTGTTAGAATCTCTCTTTTACAGTTAATCTTTATGAGGTGGCGTAAAGTACCACCGTCAATAATTGTTAGAGCAATGATTGAAGGAACTAAAGCAGGATTGACTCTTAACCGGAATGATCTGGAAGCTCATTATTTAGCAGGAGGTAAAGTGCAGGATGTAGTACACGCCTTGGTATCAGCTGAGAAAGCAAATATTGATTTATCTTTTAATATGGCTACGGCAATTGATTTGGCCGGACGTAATGTATTAGAAGCAGTACAAATGTCTGTAAACCCAAAAGTAATTGATACACCTCCGGTAACAGCGGTAGCTAAAGATGGTATACAGCTTATCTGTAAAGCCAGAGTTACAGTTCGTGCAAACATAAAACAATTAGTTGGGGGTGCTGGTGAGGACACTGTTCTTGCTCGTGTAGGCGAGGGTTGTGTATCATCAATTGGTTCTGCAAAATCACATAAGGAAGTATTAGAAAATCCTGATTCTATTTCACGTGTGGTTCTGGAAAAAGGATTGGATGCCGGTACAGCTTTTGAAATACTTTCAATTGATATTGCCGATATAGATATTGGTAAAAACATTGGTGCTGTATTGCAAATGGATCAGGCGAATGCTGATAAAAATATTGCCCAGGCAAAAGCAGAAGAGCGCAGAGCAATGGCTGTAGCTGTAGAGCAGGAAATGGTAGCAAAGGCTCAGGAGGCTCGTGCGAAGGTTATTGAGGCTGAAGTTAAGATTCCGCTGGCAATGGCAGATGCTTTCAAGCAAGGTAATCTGGGAATAATGGATTATTATAAATTTAAAAATATACAAGCAGATACAAAAATGAGAGACTCTATTTCTAAGCCGGATAAAGGAGGCAAGAAGTAGAGGAGAAAATAGAGATATTCAAAAAAGATAATACTTCGATTAAACTTTTTTAAGTTTTTTTTGCGAATATCAATCAATTTTATACTTTTGTGCAACTTATTGGAGAGGTGCCTGTCCCGATAGCTATCGGGAGGCTGAAACCTTAAAATGGAGAGGTGGGAGAGTGGCTTAATCCACCAGTTTGCTAAACTGGCGTACCCGATTAGGGTACCGGGGGTTCGAATCCCCCTCTCTCCGCAAAAAGAAAATTTTTCCCGCAAATAGCGGGATTTTTTATTTCTCATTCTAACTTTTGTAATAGATATTCTAATTTTTTTTGTAGTTATAAACGTGTTCTGATTTTTTTCTAATGTATCCGTGGGGTAATTCTATACTTTCTACCTCTGATTCTTTCCCTGATGGTTTGTAAGGAATAAGTTTTTCCCATTTTACATAGTTTTTTGTATTTGAATTTTCCTTGTCCTCCAGATTTCTTGAATGTATTTCTAATGGTGATATTGATTGGTGAGGCCTGCATGTAGTTAATAGCAAAGTTCGGTCTTTATTTTCGAAAGGGATATGAATCGGATTATATTCCGAAGATGATAATTCATTTAACTCATTGATATCTTCCAGGGGTAATAATTTTCCTAGCGGAGAAATGAGTATTACCAGATCACAAATATTATCAATCAGTTCTTTTTTAAATGTATAGTGCCCCCTTCCGCTGGCATAAAGAGAAATAGTGGAATAATCCCTGGTTATGTGAAACCAGTTTGCTGTAACTATACCTATCGTAAATTCCT
>DAOVYZ010000037.1 GCA_030635365.1 Bacteroidales bacterium | reverse complement strand
TACGGAACCGGAATAATAGATTCAACAGATCTGCCGGAGAAATGGGATATTAAAACAGGTGAAAATATAAAATGGAAAATTGGAATTCCAGGTTTAGGTCATTCCTGCCCTTCCGTTTGGGGAGAAAAATTGTTTTTAACAACAGCTATTAGCGGCAGTGGTGTTAATTCTTTAAAAGTTGGGCTATATGGTGATATAGATGAAGTTAAGGACAGTTCTGATCACGAGTTCCGGGTTTACTGCATAAATAAATATACGGGTAATATATTATGGGAAAGACTTGCTTACAAAGGCGTTCCAAAAACTAGCAGGCATACAAAATCATCTCATGCAAATCCTACACCTGCAACTAATGGTGAGTATGTTGTTGCTTTTTTTGGTTCCGATGGTTTATATTGCTACAACATGGATGGAGATTTAATGTGGGAAAAAGATTTTGGAAAGATGAATGCCGGGCCTTATACCGATCCGGATGTTGAATGGGGTTTTGCAAGTTCTCCGATTATACATAAGAATAAAGTAATAATACAATGTGATTATATAGGAGATTGTTTTATTGCATCATTTGACATAAAAACCGGCGAGGAAATATGGCGTACTCCAAGGGATGAAATATCAACATGGTCAACACCAAATATATTTAAAACGGATTCTTGCACACAAATAGTTGTAAACGGATGGAAACATATGGGGGGCTATGATTTTGAAACAGGAAAGGAAATATGGAAATTAAGCGGTGGTGGTGATGCACCTGTTCCCATCCCGGTTTTTGCGCATGGGTTAATTTATATCCATAATGCTCATGGACGATCTTCTCCGATATATGCTATTAAACCTAATGCAAAAGGTGACATAACATTAGAAAAGGACAGTACTACCAATGAGTATATACAATGGAGCATTAAGCGCGGGGGAGCCTATATGCCAACTATTGTTATATATGGCGATTATCTTTATAATTTGAGAATGAATGGCCTTTTATCATGCTATAATGCAAAATTAGGAGAATTGATATACAAAAACAAAATACCAGGGGCAAATGGAGGAATAACAGCTTCGGGGATTTGTTCGGATGGGAAATTATATTATTGCATAGAACAAGGAGATATTTTTATTGTAAAAACAGGACCGGAATTTAAATTGTTAGCAAAAAATTCTCTTAACGATATAATAATGGCAACACCTGCAATTTCTGATAACATATTATTTTTTCGAACACAGCATTACCTAATTGCTGTGAGTAAAGAAAAATATAATAATTAAATCCATTAAACGTCAGGCTACACCCTTACCAACTTACTCTTTTAGTCAGGGTAAAGCATGACATTGAATTTGTATATGTCAGGTTATAGCCTTACATTTACTATCAATAAGTCAGTCTAAAACCTTACATCATGAAAAAAAATAAATTACAAATAGAACAATTGGAGTCTAAAATAATAGTTTACTCTCCTTTAACTAAAGTAACAATACCACCTACAGGTTGGATGAAAGCAATTCGTTTAGCACTAGGTATGTCATTGCAACAATTAGCAAATCGTATTTCCATTACCAAGCAAAGTGTACAAGAAATGGAAAAAAGAGAAAAGGATGGTTCAATTTCATTAAAATCATTACGTGAAGCAGCAAAAGCATTAGACATGAAATTGGTATATGGTTTAGTTCCTAATGATGGCACTTTGGATGCTTTTATAGAAAGAAAAGCAAGGGAGTTGGCTACTAAAATTGTCAACAGAACATCAACTACTATGAAATTAGAGGATCAAGGCAACACAGAAAAAAGAATAAAAAAAGCAATAGAAGACCGTACAGCTATACTTAAACATGAAATACCAAAAATATTATGGGATTAGACCTAGAATATATAAATGGACAAACTCCTTTAGACGAAGATGAAAAGGATGAATTAAAAATATCTACAATCGCTACTCGTGGGGAGTTAGATGAATTTGAACAACAAAATATAGAAGAATCTATGCAGTGGATTCTAACTAAATCATTTAGCACAAAAACAATTCTTTCTGAACAATTTATAAAAAGTCTTCATAAACGCATGTATGGAAATGTTTGGGCTTGGGCTGGAAACTTCAGAAAAACTAACAAAAATATTGGTGTTGATAAATGGCAGATAAGTACTGCATTAAGGACTTTATTAGATGATACTTTATTTTGGATAGAAAATAGTACGTATTTACCAGATGAAATTGCGATTCGTTTCAAACACAGATTAGTAAGTATACATTGTTTCCCAAATGGAAATGGAAGACACAGTCGTTTGATGGCAGACATAATTATTGATAAAGTTTTCAAACTTTCATTTTTCACATGGGGAGAAGAAGACTTAGTTAAACAAAGTGAAACAAGAACAAAATATTTAGAAGCAATAAGAGAAGCTGATAATAACAATTATGAACCATTAATTTCCTTTGCAAGATCATAAAACCTTAATAAGATGTTGAAATACCCAGTAGTGTAAAAGTACGTTGGTAAGAAAAATTGTTTGAGAGGGATTTTTTTATCATAAATTCAATGTAGTTAACAAAGAATAATTTATGTAATAATACAAGTTCGTTTCATTGGTATAGTTCAGTTTTTTTATTTACACTTCCTACAAAACTAAAACTGAGAATTTAAAAATTATTATCATTTTAAAATTCTTTTAATTATCTTGTATGGCTTCAATAACTTAATGAAGATACAATCAACAATAACAAAATAAAATTATAATTTATGTTAAATATAGCACTATTCGGGCCGCCGGGAGCCGGTAAAGGAACACAATCAGAATTTTTAATCAAAAAATATAAGTTATTTTATATTTCAACCGGGGATATATTACGAAAAGAAATAGCAGACAAAACTAAACTGGGACTTGAAGCACAGAGTATAATAGCATCTGGAGGTTTAGTTTCCGATGAAATTATTGTGCAGATTATAGAGAAAACAATAACTGAAAATCCGGATGCAAATGGGTTTTTATTCGATGGATTTCCCAGAACATACATACAGGCCTATATTCTCGAAGGATTAATGATAAAATTAAATACTTCTTTGAATTGCTTAATTAGTTTAAATGTTGAGGAGGATGAGTCGGTGAAAAGGTTGTTGGACAGAGGGAAAACGTCCGGACGTTCCGATGATAACGAAGTTGTTATCAGAAACAGACTTAAAGAATATAATGAGAAAACATTGCCTGTACTGCGCTTTTATAAAGACAAAGGTATATTCAGAGAGTTGAACGGAGCTAATAGCATTGATAAAGTCAAAAAGGGCATACAAAAAATTATCAGGGAGGAGTTAAGTAAAAACTTATTTAACATTGTCTTATTTGGTTATCCCGGATCGGGAAGAGGGTCCCAGGGAATTGCACTAGCCAAAAAGTTTGGACTAGAATATGTGGCTACAGGGCCTATGTTGGAACAAGAAATAGAGAAAAATACGGAAACAGGAAAAAAAATAAAGGAACTTTACGATAATGGACAACTTGTACCTGATGAAATAGTTGTTCAGTTAATAGAGAAAAAGCTTGAAAGTTCCAAGGGGATAAAAGGATTTATTTTTAAAGGATATCCCCGGACACTTGTACAGTCATACATATTGGATGGCTTATTAAAAAAACATGGCTCTTCTATTGCACAAGTTATAGAAATTGAGGTTCCTACACTTGAGTTAATCAAAAGATTAGATGAACGTAGCAAAACAGAGCGATGCATGTCTTATGATACAAGTACATCGAAAATTGTAAAACGCTTGCAGGAGCATGAGAATAAAACTGTTCCTGTTATCGAAAAATATAATCAATTGCACGGAGTAACCAAGATTGATGGTTTAGGAAGCTTTAATGAAGTTTTTGAAAGAATATCTAATGAGATCTCTAAGTTAATTTAGAAGTAATATTTAAAAAAAATGGAAGATTGATGTCAAATTGTATATTTGTTAATCCTAAAGTGTCTATATTAATTTGGATTACTAATATTAATAACAATTAAAAATTATTTAAGGAGATATACTCATGTCAGAAAGAATGATAAATCAATTTATGGAAATGGTTCAAATTGATAGTGAATCAGGTAATGAAGCAAATTTTATAAATTATTTAGAAAAAGAATTTCAAAAACTGGGAGCAGAAACTGTTCAAGATAGCTACGGAAATTTAATAGCTAAATTACCGGCAAAAGGCTGTGAATGTAAAGACCCTGTTTTACTATCATGCCATGCCGATACTGTAAAGCCCGGGGTAGGTATTGAACCTGTATTAGAAGATGGAGTAATCAGGTCAAAAGGGGAAACTATTTTAGGAGCAGATGATAAAGCAGGTATTGCTGAGATGTTAGAAGCTTTAAGAATAGCAGAAATTCGCCCTCCTGTTGAGGTGGCTATTTCACGCGAAGAAGAAATAGGATTATTTGGTGTTAAAAACCTTGATTATAGTAAGCTTACTGCAAAAAAAGGATTTTTACTTGATAATGATACCCTAGATACAATCATAATTGGAGGCCCTTCTTATTTTACTTTTGATGTTACAGTAAAAGGTAAAGCAGCTCATGCCGGAATGGAGCCTGAAAAAGGAGTTAATGCTATTGTTGCCGCATCCAAAGCAATTACTGCATTAGAACTGGGTAGGTTAGACGAAGAAACAACTGCGAATGTAGGAATTATTGAAGGAGGTATTGTTCGTAATGGAGTACCTGATAAAGTTGTATTTAAAGCAGAGTGCCGTAGTTTGAATCATGAAAAAGCAGAGAAGCTTGCGGTTGTGATGAAAGAAATTATAAAGCGAGAGGTTGAATCAGTGGGAGCACAGGTTGAAATTGATGAAAACAATTTGTGTAAAGCAGTTGATATTCCCGAAAGTTCGTTTACTGTTGATTTATCGAAACAAGCACTTAAGACAGTTGGAATAGATGCAAAAGCAACTTTTATGACTGGATTTACTGATGCTTCAATATATAATAATATGGGCATTGAAATGGCAGTAGTAGGTATTGGCGCGCAGGATGAGCATTCACTTAGTGAACATATCTATATCGATGATATGGAAAAAGCTTTAAAAATGGTTGTTGAATTATTAAGATTGTCGGCTCAATAAGAACATTCAATCGCATTATCATATATGAGGTTATCCATTGTTCCGGATAACCTCTTTTAAAATCTATAAAAAACTCATAATTAATCCGGGTAAATTCCCTATCATATGTATAATAATAGCTGGCAGAATACTTTTATGTTTTTCCTGGAAATATCCGGCCACCAGCCCCAAAAATGTTGTAAAAATTACTATTCTGAATACGACAGGGCCACTTGTTTCAGTATTTAAAAGAACCAAATGGGCTAATCCGAACAATATACCACTTAATATAACAGGTATACTAATAAAAATGCCCTCATTAACACGAAATCCATACGATTTTAGCGGTGCCAATACGTTTAAAGTAAATCCTCTGAATAAGAATTCTTCACAAATGCTGGCATATAAAAAAATAAAAATAAAAAACTGTAATGAGCTATAACTAGCAACAACGGCATGCCCTTTTCCTGAAGGGTCAATTGAATGCCCCGTAATTTTTAATATTATAGTTGCAAGTACGTTGGCTATAATTATAGCAACTATTGTTGTTATAAAAGCAAACAAATAATACTTAAACTTTACTTTCTTAAAAGGAAAGATGATTATGCCCTTCTTTACAAGTAATATTATAATAATTACAGAAATAACCATCATAACTGTATGTGTAAAAAAAGATGGGGCAATAAAATCAGAATCAAAATTTACAATATATGAGCTTAAGTATGCAATTCCAAATATTGCAATTGTTGCTAGTATCCCAATTATAAGGGTTGTGGATTTGCTCATTTTTTAACTCTATTTGATAATAACCTACAAAGTGCAACACCTAATGACATGCCCATAGCCAGGATCATCCAAAAACCAGCATCAGTGGGGCTACATGTTATTTTTGACCTGAAAACCAGGTACAAGCTTACTGTTAATATTACCGGGAAAATCACGATTGTTCCATTTCTTTTTTTCATCACATTTGTTTTTAAAGTTTATAAAATATTGTATTGATTTATTTTTTAAAAAGTTTATTAAAACCGGGAACTTTTGTATTAAAGAAAAACTTTTGTTTTTTGATAATTTCTTTTACCTGCTGTTCAAAATTTTCTTTTTCTGCTAAGGATGATATTTTCATTACCGTTTGTTCGTGCAAGCGTCCTGCGTGTAAAATGCATGATGAGTATATATTATTACTCCAAGTTGCTTGTTTAACATTTTCGAGATCATCGTCCATGAGGGCCATTAGATGTTCTTCTCCATCAATTACAAGATTAAGCTGTTGGCTTTTCCAGTATTTTAAAGCTTTTTCTCCAATATTAGCACAAATAATATTTGCTCCCTTTATCTCGATTGGTCGGTAAGCTTCCACATATACTTCAACTCCTCGTTGAATAGCTTCTTCAATACAGTCTACAACTTTTTCGAGCGCTTTAGGAAAAGCATCTACAACGGCTATAGTAGTGCATTTTTTCATCATAGTGTTAAAGCGCTCGAATACCAAGGGTACTGACTCAATTGAATAGCTTCTCTGATCCTGATGCTCATTTTTTAAATTTCCTAGCGTAATTTTAGCTTTTTGGGTTCTTTCAAGTATTTCCTTTTCATACAGTTTTATGAACTCTTCAGGATTTATAGCTTTACATAATTTATTTTTATTATCTTCAACAATAACAGCACCTTTTAACGACAACGAATCAATGGCTTTATAGACATTAGCGGTAGGCTTATTTATTTGTTTTCCGATTTTATAAGCAGTTGCCGGAGGGTTTGATAACAGATAAATATATACGTCAGCTTCAAGCTTGTTAAAACCTATATTTACTAATTTTTCTGTGATATCGTTCATAGTAATTAAAATTATCTTGCAAATATAATAAAAAACTACTACTAAAAAATAATCGGTTTTAAACTATCTTTTATACCAGTGTCAAAAAGTTTATAATGTATCTGTTTGTTACCTTCTTATTGAATATCTAATTTCTGTATAAAATTGAAATATGCTATAGGTGATTATCCTCATAAATAGATAAATATTAAATATAACAAATTGAATAGCAGGCGTAATTTGTTGTTTCTGTTATGCCTGCTGGATTTGTTATTATATTGTATAATATTACCTATGTGTTTAGGTATCATACTTAAATAAAATATCAATTTTTATAGTATTTTTGAGTATAGAATTATTGAATAACTAAAAATCTAAAACTTATTAAAAATGAAATTATTTAATTTAAAAAAGATTTTATTGACATTATGTTTTGTAGTTTACTTTATTTCACAGATTTCTGCATATACGGGAGAAGTTACTTTTTCGTTTAAAACGCCTGGTAACTATCCTACAGGACTAACTTTTGATGGTGAAAACCTTTGGATTGCAGATCGGGAGACTGATAAAATATATTCAGTTGACCCGAAAACAGGTAAAGTACTCCATACAATAGAATCTCCTGCTTACTGGCCAATGGGACTGGCCTGGGATGGCAAATATTTATGGAATGCTGATATGCGCGGTTTAACTGATATTTATGAAGATCGTGATGGGATGATCTTTAAGATTGATCCTGAAACAGGGAATATCCTTAAAAGTTTAAAAGCACCATCGAAAAGCCCTGTTGGTTTGGCTTGGGATGGGGAATATCTTTGGTGTGTTGACGATAAAGCTGACAAAATTATTCAGTTTAGCACTGTTGATGGTACAACAATTAGTTCGTTTCCGTCACCTTCCACTTCACCTACCGGTTTAAGTTATGATGGAAAATATCTTTGGGTTTCTGACAGGGTAAAGAACGAAATTTACATGGTAGATCCTGAAACAGGATATGTAATTGTAATTACTGATGCACCGGGGCCTTATGTTCAGGCATTGGCTTATGATGGTAAAGATTTATGGGCTGCCGATTATGAAGAAGATAAGATATACAAGATGAAGCTTAGAGATGGAGTAAAATTTAAGAAGAAAGATGAACAATTACATAAGGTAGTATACTGGCATAAAGTGAAGAATTTTGGCCCGGGAAAAATTCTTTCATTAGATGTAAATATTGCATTACCTGAGGATAGGGTTAACCAAACAATAACCGGAGACATTAAATACAATAAAGAGCCAGATAAGATTGAGACAGACAAGTGGGGGCAAAAAACGGCACATTTTACATATAAGGATATTGAGCCGGGGAAAGAGGTAAAGTCTGCTGTAATTACAACTTTTAAATCTTATAATGTTCGTTATTTTATTTACCCTGAAGAGGTAGGAGAATTAAAAGATATACCAAAAGATATAAAAGATAAATATCTTGGCGATAATGAAAAATACCAGGTTAATAGTCCCATTATTCAAAAAACAGTTAAAAAAGTTGTTGGCAATGAAACAAATGCATATTGGGTTATTAGGAATTTACACCAGTACTTGATAGGACATTTACAATACATTATGGATGGTGCATGGGATACAGCCCCAACTGTAATTAGTAATGGGCATGGCTCATGTTCTGAATATAGTTTTGTATTTATATCGTTGTGTAAAGCAGCCGGAATACCTGCAAGGTATGTGGGAGCTACATGGATTAAAGGAGATGAAGCCAGTATGGATGAAGTTTACCATAGATGGATTGAAGTGTATCTTCCTAATTATGGATGGGTTTCTACAGACCCAACACATGGCGACAGAAAATCTCCCCGCGGTCAGGCATTCCCTATAGGACTTGTTAGGAATAAGGCGTTAATAACAACACAAAGTGGAGGTGGTTCTGAAACATTAAGCTGGAGTTATAACTCATACGAGACGTATACTACAGACCCAAAGACCAATGTAAATGTAACTTATTATGGAGATTGGGAACCTGTAATAGAAAAATAATACTATATTTACATATTGTTTTTCTAAATTTTTTATAAAAATTTGTTTGATGACAAGGTTGTCAGGAATTCTTGACAACCTTTTTTTATTTGATCAATTTTAAAAAAATGGTAACTTCACATATGATTTCAAAAAAATAAAAAGATTGCTATTTCTAAAATATAAAGTCTATGGAAAGAAGTGAAATTATAAACTGGCTTCTTGAAGGTGATGTCTCTATACAATACCAGGTTTATCGTGATTTATTATCAGAAGAACACGAAGATTTAAGAGATAGAATAGAAAATGAAGGATGGGGAGCTAAATACTTATCAAAAAGAAGAGATAATGGACACTGGGGAATAAAATTTTACCAACCCAAATGGACTTCTTCTCATTACACATTATGCGATTTAAGAAATTTGTGCATTTCTCCGGAACAATCTCTTATTCGTGAATCAATAGATATGATAGCAAGTCATGAAAAAGGCCATGATGGAGGAATTCATCCTGCAGGGAATATTAGTAATAGTGATGCATGCATCAATGGTATGTTTCTGAATTATGCCTCGTACTTTAAAACAGATGAGGAAAAACTTAAACCTATAATTGACTTCATTCTATCACAAAGAATGAAGGATGGAGGTTTCAATTGCCGTTTAAACAGGTCGGGAGCAGTGCATAGTTCTTTGCATACAACTATTAATGTATTGGAAGGAATTACAGAATATGAATATAATAGTTATACCTACAGGCTGGAAGAGTTGAAGCAGGCAGAAAAAGCATCAAAAGAATTTATCCTGCAGCATCAGTTGTTTATGTCGGATAAAACCGGAGAAATTATCCATAAAAATTTTCTGAAATTCCCTTACCCTGGCAGGTGGAGATACGATATAATCAGGGCTTTGGACTATTTTCAATATTCAAATACCAAGTGGGATGACAGGATGAAACCTGCACTGGATATATTAATTAATAAAAGAGGCAAAGACAAGAAGTGGAAGCTTCAGGCAAATCATAAAGGGGAACTTCACTTTGAAATGGAAAAGGTTGGAAAACCAAGCCGATGGAATACTTTGCGTGCATTACGTATATTAAGGCATTTTGGATTTTCAGATAATTAAATTATTGTTTTTTAAAACTTAAAAAATTATGATACCAATTACCCTTCCAACAGATAACTTATATAAGTTTATTGCATTATTCGGTTTGGGAATTCTTATTTTTGGAATAATGAATATGTCTAAACTTCAAAGTGAGCTTACGCAGTCTAAAATAAGAATTGAAAAGATAGAGAAGGAAATTTTTGATACCATTCATTATTTCGATATCATAGATCCGGATTTTGAGCACGAATTACACGATAATATTTTAAAATATAAGTGTATTTCTAATATTAATAGTCAACTTGACGAAATAAAAAATCTTGTAAATAACGATAAGAAAATTCCAATTGGTGTAAAAGGTTATGTAAATACAAAAATTGACATTATTGAAATAAAAACATTATCTATTCGGAAACAGGAATTAATTGATTGTTTTCTCATAGGTTTATCTATTGTACTCATGAGTATTGGATTTTTCCTGTGGTACAGAAAAGATCAACGATGGAAAGATATTAGGCAAAGAAATGGGCACGTAGAGAAAAATAATACGGAATGATTAAAAAAACAAGTTACTTTTTAAAGGTGGATTTAATAAATAAACCTAAAAATAAGTCTATTACTATACCATACCTGGCTTTAAATTTTTTTCTGATCGCTCAATAACAATTTTTACTCTTTTTTCAACTGTTTCCACCCTCTTTGCTGATACAACCCAGCCTATATAATTGTTTTGATATGATTTAGCAAATTTGCTAAAATTATTCCAGGCTGTTTTATTTTCCTTAAAAGCTTTTTTTAGATAATCTGGTATTTCAATGTCTTTTTGCGAACTATATGCTTTTTCCCATTGCCCATTTGCTTTTGCAACCTCTACTTTTTTTAAGCCGGCATTAGTCATTTTACCCTCTTTGATAAGCTTTTCTACACGATCTTTATTAACCAATGACCAAATGCTGTTGTCATTCCTTGGAGTATACTTTTGCATGTAAGTTTTATCATCAACCCGCTTTACTATACTATCTATCCAACCATAACAAAGAGCTTCTTCTACAGCTTCGTTATAGATAACAGTAGGTTTTTTCGTGTGTTTCTTATAATAAACAAGCCATACCTCATTTTGAGATTCATTGTTTTGTTCCAGCCATTTTCTCCACTCATTACGATTCTTACAGAATAATTTGTTCATTTTGATTTTAAAAGATTTTTTAACAAATCAATAGTTTCCTGCGAAAATGTTTTGTATTGAGGGCTTCTATATCCTTCAAGATTATCGCCATATTTCCCCATTTCTTCAATTATTTTCTTAATATCTTTTTCACTTAAATCACTTCCTACTTCTTCAATAATTGCTTTGCGGTAATTTATATTCCCATTTAATGGTATAATATCATTTATGTATTCTTTATTGGTTTTTAACCAGTGTTCTTTTACATCAAATCCCCATTCTTTAAAAGTAATATTTGATGTTATTTTTTTTAATTTGCTTAATGAGATTTCAGTTTTCTTTACAGATAATTTCTCTTCGCTATAAATGCTTACTTCATTTGTTTGAAGATTAAATAGTTTTTGTTTATTTTCTTCTTCAAATAATATTTGTTCATTACCACTCCAACGAAATCTTAAATAACGAGAATCCTGTTCAAATTTTTTTAATAATTTACTTTCTTTTTCAGAAATATTATAATGCCATAGTTCTACACCTATTGAGTCTTTCATTAAATATATTATTTGAGATTCGTCAGCAGATAGCTGAGCACTATATCCATCATATTTTAAATGTTTTATATCTTCATTTTCAATATTGTAAATAAAAAATCCGGTATATTTATCTTTAAACTTCTTGTTTCTTTTTGCTTTTATTGAATCATTCGATTCCCATGCCCAACCTGATGCAGGCCTAATATTAAATAATACCAGGTTATTTTGATAAGAAATTTCACCTAATCTAAAGCCTGATGGGAAATTGTTAAAATCAAATATCTTATTTAGTTTCATATTTAAAGTATCGAAACGATAAAAACTGGTATT
>DAOVYZ010000019.1 GCA_030635365.1 Bacteroidales bacterium | reverse complement strand
TGAGGTATGTAAGTACCTTGAGCGAAAAGGATTTAAAATATCATACATACCTGTTGATGAACACGGTATAATTAATATAAAAGAACTGGAAGCAGCTATAACAAAACAAACTATTTTGATTACTGTTATGCATGCTAATAACGAAATTGGAACTATTCAACCCATATCAGAAATATCAAAAATTGCACAAAAGCATAGTATATATTTTCATACGGATGCCGCACAGTCAGTAGGGAAATATCCGGTTGATATAAAAGAATTAAATGTCGACCTTCTTTCTGTTGCAGGCCATAAAATGTATGCTCCTAAAGGTATTGGGGCACTTTTTATAAAAAAAGGCATTCAATTAGAAAAGTTGATTCATGGTGCCGATCACGAACAAAATAAACGAGCCGGTACTGAAAATGTGCTGGAAGTTGTAGGCTTGGGTAAAGCATGTGAAATAGCACATAGGTATTTATACAGAAATATCACACATATGCAAACCGTAAGGAATTTACTTTTTAGTAACTTAAAAGAAAATATACCGAATCTAAAATTGAACGGGCATCCTGAACACAGATTACCTAATACATTAAGCATCAGCTTTGAAAATCTAGAAGCTAATATCCTTTTGAATGATTTGGAAAATAGAGGGATTGCTGCATCAGCAGGTGCTGCTTGCCATACAGATTCTATTGATATTTCCCCTGTTTTAAGTGCAATTAAATTGAACACCAAGTATGCCATGGGAACTATACGTTTTTCAGTGGGTAAATATACTACCGAACAAGAAATAGAGAGTGCTTCAAAATTAATTATTGAGTCTGTAAATAATTTAAGCCCGAGTAAAGATTTAATAAGCCATGAAACTAAATCTGATTTTTCAAATATTAAACTTACAAAATACTCACAAGGACTTGGATGTGCATGTAAATTGAAACCTCAGGAGCTAGAAAAAGTACTTAAAAATATACCTAAGCATAATAATATTAATATACTGGTCGATGCAGATAATTCAGATGATGCAGCAGTATATAGAATTAATAACGATACTGCAATCGTTCAATCGGTTGATTTCTTTGCCCCCATTGTGGATAATCCTTATGATTTTGGAGCAATAGCCGCAACGAATGCATTAAGTGATATTTATGCCATGGGAGCGAATCCAATATTTGCTTTAAGTATTGTAGGTTTTCCTTCTAACAGTTTACCCATGGATGTATTAAACGAAATTTTAAAAGGAGCTCAGGATAAGGCAAAAGAAGCAGGTATAAGTATTCTTGGAGGGCATTCTATAAATGACCGAGAACCCAAATATGGCATGGTGGTTAATGGTATAGTTCATCCTGATAAGATTTTGACTAATGCAAATGCAAAAGAAGGTGATGCTGTTATCTTAACAAAACCAATAGGTTTAGGAATAATTACGGCTGCTTTAAAGCAAGGATTAGCAGATAAGAATACTGAAAAAGAAGCAATTAAGTTAATGTCTACATTAAATAAATATGCAGCAGATATTATTGCTAATTTTAGTATTAATGCCTGTACTGATGTTACAGGTTTCGGGCTTATGGGGCATTTAAGTGAAATTTCCTTAGCCAGTAAAATGGATATTGAGATATTTGCAAAACAAGTCCCAATAATTGAGGAAGCACAAGAGTTTGCTGAAAGAAATATTGTTTCGGGTGCTTCAAAAAATAACCTGAATCATTTTTCACAATTTATTGACTGGAATAAAAATATATCTGATGTCCAAAAAATTATTCTTTGTGATGCCCAGACATCAGGTGGCTTATTATTTACAATCCCATTAAAAGATAAAGATGCAGTCATCAAAAAACTAAAGGAATCAGGTATAGAATTTGCAGCACATATAGGAAATTGCCAGAAAAAAGGTAAAGGAATAATTACAGTCTCTTAATTATGTGCAATTAGTGATAAAACAATTTGAGACTGACAGCGTTTTCAATAATAAAACATTGAAACAAAATTAAATTAAAACATAAACAGTTAGTTGTTAAATTACATACAAATGAAAAAATACAAAACACTAATACTTGCTATACTTTGCGCAATAATTTCTACAAGTACAATAGCACAAAGAACACCTCAATTAAACAAACAAATTATTAAATATGTAAAATCGGTAAAAGGGGAAAAAGTTGATAGAGGTGAATGCTGGGATTTAGCAAATCAAGCACTAAAATTAGTAAATGCCGATTGGGATAAAAGGTATGTATATGGAAACAGGATTTATCCTTTAACAGAACAAGTTTTTCCGGGAGATTTAATTCAATTTGAAGATCTTACAATAAGGTATACCGAAGGAAACACTACATATACCGAAATTATGAAACATCATACAGCTATTGTATATAAAGTACTGGAGGATGGAATATACGAAATAGCTCACCAAAACACCGAATTTTCAGGACGAAAAGTAGGTATAAGTGAACTGAACTTGAATTATATAATTGAAGGAAAATATTATTTTTATAGGCCAACAAAAGAATTGGATAATGAATAACAGATGGAACTTAAATAACAAAAAAGCATTGGTGCAGTTATTGTTAAAGAACTTACAAGTTTAGGGGCAGAAGTTTCTGTTCTTCTTTTTCAGTTTTGGAAGGTTTGCTTTCTTTTCTTCTTTACGAAGCAATCTCTCAATATTTTTTTGATGTGTAAAAAGCATTAATACTGCCATAATCAATGAAAAGATTACCAGTGACGGTGTTGTTTCTTCAAATACAACAATAATTAAAATTGGAAATGAAAATCCTGAGATCATTGAACTCAATGAAACGTACCTTGTAATAACTAAAGTTGTTAAAAATATTCCTCCCATCATAAGAGTAGGATAAAAGCTTATTGCACAAATAACTCCAAAAAGTGTTGCTACACCTTTTCCTCCTCTAAATCCAACGTAAATTGGGAAAATATGCCCAAGCATTGCAGCAATGCCTAAGAGTAATTGGATATTAATATAATTGCCACTATGAGGAATATAATACTTAGTTAAATGTATAAGATTAACGGCAATAAATCCTTTGAGGATATCAACTATAAAAACAATAATGCCTGCTTTGGTTCCTAAGACTCTAAAGGTATTTGTTGCTCCTGCATTACCGCTTCCATATTCTCGGATATCTATTTTATAGAAAGCTCGGCTAATCCATACCGAGGTTGGGATTGACCCTAAGAAATAAGCTACGATTGTAATAATAATATTTACTACAATATGCATAAAGAAAATTTTAAAAGACAGGCAAATTAACAAATTATTTTTCTAGCATCAAAGTATATGTGAACCATGTATTCACAAATAGAGATAAGAAACCCTCTTTAAAATAAAAAGTAAAGAGGGTTATATAATGTTAATATTGTATTAAAATATTTATTCTTAATGAAATAGGGCTTGTTTATTTGCCTGGGCATTGACTTCTAACACTATCTTTGATATTTTTATCCCCATATGCAGCATCAAAAGCAGCACTAAACTTATTAGCCAGTCGGTTTGCTGTAAGCTCGTACTCTTCTTTTTCAATCCACATATTTTTAGGTGTCAAAATTTTATTTGGTACGCCTGGGCAGGTTTTAGGAACATTCAGATGAAAAAGTTCGTCATTATTATAATCAACTTTTCCCAGATCTCCATTTAAAGCAGCATCAACCATCGCACGAGTTAGTTTAAGGTCAATTCTTTTTCCTACGCCATAAATACCACCATACCATCCGGTATTTATTAAGAAAACCTTGGTATTATATTTTTCCATTTTTTCTCCCAACATCGAAGTGTAGAACTCAGGATTTAATGGCATAAAGGGTTGTCCAAAGAATCGAGAAAATGTAGCCTCAGGTTTCGTTACGCCAGTTTCTGTTCCTGCTAGTTTGCTAGTATAGCCCATAAGAAACCACAAACGAGCCTGATCAATATTAAGTTTGGAAACAGGTGGTAGAACACCATATGCATCCGCTGTTAAAAATAAGATAGTTGTCGGATGGCCTGAAATTGACGAATCTTTAATATTTTGCAGAAAGGATAAAGGATAGGATGTCCTTGAGTTTTCTGTAAATCTTCTATCGCTAAAATTAAATTCACCAGTTGGGTAAACCATCGCATTTTCTATTATGGCACCATGAAATATTGGATCTGCAGAGTGCATAACAGCATTATAAATTTCCGGCTCTTTGTCAGGATTGATATCAATCATTTTTGCATAACAACCATTTTCAAAATTGTATATACCGTTGTCACTCCAGCCATGTTCATCATCACCTAGTAATGCCCTGTTATTATCTGCCGATAAAGTAGTTTTTCCTGTTCCTGAAAGGCCTAAAAGTAAAGCTGAATTTCCGTCTTCTCCTTCATTTGCTGAACAATGCAAAGGGAGAACACCTTCAAATGGAAGATAATAGTTCATTACAGTAAACATTAATTTTTTTACCGTACCTAAATAGGCAGATCCCACAATAACACCTAATCTTCTATCAAAATCAATAATTACTGCTATGTTTGAGGTATCACCACTTAGCAATATTCGTAATAAACTTTTGTATTTAATACTATCCAGTTTATCAAATGGTACTGAAAGTAACTGAAAACCTTTATCAGAGAATACACTTTTTTTTATATTTTTCGGAACTTCCCTAAACATATTATCTGTAAATAGAGCTGTTAAAGCCTGGCTCGTAATAGTTTTTACCGGCAATGCATATTTAGAATCTGCACCAATAACTCTGTCGGTGATATAAATATTTTTCCTTTTTAATAAATAATCTAATGCATCTGAAAATACCATATCAAACACCTCTTCATGAATTTGTATATTGTTGGGAGATGACCAATCAATATTTGCTTCGCTGGAAGTTCTTTTAACAATATAGGTATCTTTTGGCCTTCGGCCGGTTGATTCGGGAGCTGTCCACGTGGCTAGTGCTCCATTCTTTGAAACTAAAGCTTCTCTGTTATCTATAACATTTTTTATTAACTCTTTTCTGTTCAGATTAACATGTACATTTTCATGCCATTCTATAACATCGGCTAATGACCTGTTAAGAGAGGATTCCAAATTTCTTTCCATAAGTTTTGTTAATTGGCATTTAAGGTTAAAAAAAGAAAGTTCGAAGGTAGTAAATAATTAATATTTAAAACAAAAACGAGAATTATTTTTTGTGTATAAATTGACACAAAATATTAACTAATTAAATATTTAAATGAATCAGAATATGTTAAAGTAATACACTATATTTATTAAGATTAGAATTAGTTAGGAGAAATAATAGATATTGAAAGTGAAATAGTAAAAAGTAATGGCTATGTTATAAATAAATGTGGTTTTAGTGCAAGTTTTGTGCTTTCGTGTTTTGGTGGCTATTATTTTTTCGCCACAAAAACTCTAAATCACTAAATATCACAAAAGAATATATATCCACATTATTCTACATAAGAGCTAAGGTAATTAGTTCGTCTATAAAATCAAGTTGCTGAAAAATTAAAATACTGACTTTATGTTATTTAACAAAACCAAGCCTTGACTATCTCTTAAGTGAAATAGTAAAGGGTAAGTTGGTAATTATTTATAAAAATGAGCCTTCAAAAGTAATCTTTGAAGGCCCGTTTTTAAAATTATTGTAATAAACCTATCTATAGACAGCTTACAGTTTTTATCTTAATGCAGCTTGAGCAGCAGCTAATCTCGCAATTGGAACTCTAAACGGGGAGCATGAAACATAATTCATTCCGGCCCTAACACAAAATTCCACAGAACTTGGTTCTCCACCATGCTCACCACAAATACCAACTTTTAAGTCAGGGCGTTTTGACCTTCCTTTATTAATTCCCATTTCAACCAATTGTCCAACACCTTCTTGATCTAACACCTGGAATGGGTCAGCTTTTAAGATACCTTTTTGAATGTATATTGGCAAGAATTTACCGGCATCATCACGTGAGTATCCAAAAGTCATTTGAGTAAGGTCATTAGTACCAAATGAGAAGAATTCAGCAACTTCTGATATTTTATCAGCAGTAAGAGCAGCCCTTGGAATCTCAATCATTGTACCAACCAAATAGTCTAATTTATCTCCTTTTTCAGCAAAAACTTTTTCGGCAATATCTCTTACGATTTCTTCCTGCATTTTAAATTCTTTAACCGTTCCAATAAGCGGAATCATAATCTCAGGTAAAGTCTTTACTCCTTCAGCTTTTAATTCTAATGCAGCTTCAAGAATTGCTCTTGCTTGCATTTCGGTAATCTCAGGATAAGTATTTCCTAAACGGCAACCTCTATGGCCTAGCATTGGGTTGAACTCGTGAAGATCTTCAACTTTGGCTTTAATTACGTCAACAGAAACTCCCATTTGATCTGCCATTTCTTTTTGATTTGCTTCTTCGTGAGGAACAAACTCATGCAATGGCGGGTCAAGTAAACGTACAGTTACAGGAAGGCCTGCCATTACTTTAAATACATCTTTAAAGTCTTGTCTTTGGATAGGAAGTAATTTTGTTAAAGCTTCTCTTCTTCCTGCTTCATCATCAGCAAGGATCATTTCGCGCATTCTGATAAGCCTTTCACCTTCGAAGAACATGTGCTCGGTTCTACAAAGTCCGATGCCCTCAGCTCCAAAGTCTCTTGCAACTTTACAATCTCTTTCGGTTTCGGCATTTGTTCTTACATTTATTTTTCTGTATTTATCAGCAAGTTTCATAATTCCACCAAAGTCACCACTTAATTCAGGATCAATAGTAGCTATTTTACCTTCATAAACTTCACCTGTAGTTCCATTCAATGAAATAAGATCACCTTCTCTATACTGAACACCATCTATAGTCATTATTCTTGTTTTGTAATCAATGTGTATAGCACCTGCACCGGAAACACAACACTTACCCATTCCACGAGCAACAACAGCGGCGTGAGAAGTCATACCTCCACGAGCTGTAAGGATTCCTTTAGCAGCATCCATACCTGCTAAATCTTCAGGAGAAGTCTCAACACGTACCAGTATGATTTGTTTGCCGGCAGCAGCTTTTTCTGTAGCTTCATCAGCGAAGAAACAAACTTCACCAAAAGCAGCACCCGGAGAAGCAGGTAAACCTTTTGCCAACACTTTAGCAGATTTAATTGCTTCTTTATCAAATACGGGGTGTAATAATTCGTCCAATTTTGCAGGCTCTTGCATCAAAATAGCTTTTTTCTCATCTACCATGCCTTCCCTTATAAGGTCCATAGCAATTGTTACCATTGCAGCAGCAGTACGTTTTCCATTTCTGGTTTGCAATAACCAAAGTTTACCATCCTGAATAGTAAATTCAAGGTCCTGCATATCTTTGTAATGATTTTCTAGATTTTTTTGAGTTTGATCCAACTCTTGATATACTGTAGGCATTAATTCTTCCAACGAAGGAAAGTTGGATTTTCTTTCTTCTTCAGATACCTCTGCCAGTTTAGCCCATCTTTTTGAACCTTCTAATGTAATTTGTTGTGGAGTTCTAACACCTGCAACTACGTCTTCACCTTGAGCATTGATTAGATATTCACCATTAAATATATTTTCTCCTGTTGCAGCATCTCTTGTAAATGCAACTCCGGTACCGGAGTTATCACCCATATTTCCATAAACCATTGCCTGTACATTTACAGCAGTTCCCCATTCTTCAGGAATTTGGTTCATTCCACGATAATAAATAGCTCTTGGATTCATCCAACTATCAAATACAGCAGTAATACCTCCCCAAAGTTGTTCCCATGGGTCATCTGGAAATTCTTGCCCTGTTTGAGCTTTACAAGCAGCTTTAAAATCTTTTACCATTTGTTTCAAATCATCAACATCAAGATCGGTATCTAAGTCAACACCTTTAGTCTCTTTAGCTTTATGGATGATTTCTTCAAACGGATCGTGATCTTCTTTTGATTTTGCTTCAACACCCAATACAACACCTCCAAACATTTGGACGAAACGACGATATGAGTCCCATGCAAAACGTGCATTTCCGGTTTTTTTGGTCAAACCTTCAACTGCATCATCATTCATACCAAGGTTAAGAACTGTATCCATCATTCCCGGCATAGAAACTCTCGCACCGGAACGAACAGATAATAAACACGGATTTTCATTACTTCCGAATTTCGTGCCCATAATATCTTCTACATATTTAACCGCAGCTTCAACATCAGCTTTTAATAAACCAACAACCTGGTCTTTACCCAAAGTATTGTATTCTGTACATGTATCAGTAGTTATAGTAAAACCAGGAGGTACAGGAACACCAATAAGATTCATTTCAGCTAGATTTGCACCCTTTCCACCCAGTAGGTTTTTCATTGAAGTATTACCTTCAGCTTTTTTGTCTCCAAAAGTATAGACTCTTTTTACATTTGACATTGTTAATATATTTTTAAATTTAAAATTAAGTTAAAAAGATTTTCTGAATAAAAAATTCCTTGCAGTTTACAAATATATTTAAAAATTGCCAAAGTGAAAGTTTAAAGTTGATTATATTTGAACAAAAGCATTGCCTTATTGACTTTATTACGGTTAGTTTTAGGAAATGATTTTAGTTTTTATTGTATAATTACGCTCTTGGGTGAAACTGAATTATGGCATCGCGCAAATATTCACGATCAAGGTGTGTGTATATCTCAGTTGTTATAATAGATTCGTGGCCTAACATTTCCTGAACCGCCCTGAGGTCTGCTCCACCATCTATTAAGTGTGTTGCAAAAGAATGACGAAATGTGTGCGGGCTTATATTTTTTTGAATTTGAGCTTTTTCTGCTAACCTTTTAATGATAGTAAAAATCATTACTCGGGTTAATTGTTTGCCCCTTCTGTTTAAGAATACTATATTTTCACTTGATTTATCAATCTTTCCTAATAAATTACGGTCTTGAAAATATAATTGAATTTCTTTTTTTGCTTTTTTCCCAATCGGTATAAGCCGCTCTTTTTTTCCTTTACCTACAACCCTAATAAATTCATCGTTAAAATAAAGGTTTGTTAATTTTAGGTTAATTAGTTCGGATACTCTTAACCCACAACTATAAAGTGTCTCAATAATTGCTTTATTACGCTGTCCTTCTTTCTGACTTAAATCTATTGCTGCAATTATATTATCTATTTCTTCAATAGATAATACCTCGGGCAGTTTTCTCCCTATCCTCGGTAGTTCCAACAAACCGGAAGGATCTGTTTCTATTGCATCTTCTAAAAGAAGAAATTTAAAAAAAGCTTTTAGTCCTGATACTATTCTAGCCTGAGATCTTGCATTTAAACCTAATTCATTAATCCATTGGATAAAATGTTTTAAATGAGTTAATTCTGTTTGCGTTGGCAGTATATCTATTTTGTTTATTTCGAGAAAGTTAACAAATTTTCTTATATCTGCTTCATATGCTAAAATAGAATTACCGGATAAAGATTTTTCTAATTTTAGAAAGTTTCGAAACTGAATTATAGATTGCTCCCAGTTCATTAAATTATCATTAAATCCGAATTAGAATATTTCAAAGTTAATGTTTATGCTTAACTATATTTTTTTAAAAACAAATTTTTAACCTGTTGCGTTGGGATTATACTTCTTTTTTGCTATTTCAGAATTGTAATACCTGTATAAAAAATCATAAATAACCATTTCGTTTACTCGTTGCTTCGATTTAAATAACCGGTTGCATAACATGTGTATATAGCTTCCCATAAGGTCGTTTAAAGGCATTTTTAGCTTGTTTTGTTGATTTGGTTGTAAAAGATTGTGTGCAGGACTTTTAATTTTTTAGGATTTTATATCAAGTAGCTCAAATAATGGTAGAATTTCACTTTCTTTGTCATTTTGTATATTTAAAATACCGGATATTTCCGGACGTTCATTCCTGAACTTTTTATCAAGCTGCATTTTTAAGCTTTTATTCATTCCAAACTCGTTACCAAAACCGGTTTTTAAGATGGTGAATAATTCCAGTTTTTGTTCGAGTGAATATTCAAAATCATTCAATAAAGTATCAATAGCCCTAAGACTGAATTTCCATCGTATTATTTCACCTTCATCTCCTTCAATCATATCCAGCATATTAATAATCATTTCACTATCGTGAAAAAATATCGTTTCTGCCTCTTCAATGGTATGAGAACCATATCTTTCTATTTCTCTTTGGTAAGTATCCGTCTGAATTTTATAGGCAAGGCCTTTTTCTATAAAAGGTTTTAATTTCCGATTCAGAGAAATAATAATATTGGAAATATGTTGTGGGTTTTTATATAAAAATCTGATTCTTAAATGAGTTTTAGGATCTGAATAACGAATAAAGAACCATTTTTCAATTATTTTATCTTTAAGCAATTTTTCTGTTAGGGGCTTGATGGCTTCGGTCAATATTGAATCTGCCGTTTTAGGCCCTGAATATATTTTGAAATAAGCCCATTCATCTCCAATTACAAATGTATGTTGAGTGTTTGTATTTTGTTTATTTTGAATATTCATTTAACTATTAGTTTGGGTTTTATAGAATGTAAAAATAAATTCATTGGTAAAGTTTCCCTCATTACTTTTTACAAATAAATTTTTGGGATCGAAAATAAATTCTTTAAGTTGAAATGCATTTCTGTTTTTAACTACTGACAATAGGGTTTTAATGCATAATGTATTATGCAGGTTTAGAATGAGTTCGTTATCTGCATCAGATAGTGATATATATTGGGGGATGTTTCTTATTTTCCTCCATTTTTGAATTTCCTTATACAATTTATTATCATCAGTAATTTCCTGGATTTTTTTGAATTCTTCTTTTTTTACTTTCCAGCTGGCAAGGGAAAATATCAGGTTTTTGCAAGTTACTCTTGGTAGAAAGTCATATTCTTCAGAAAGTGCCCCCCAGCTAAAATACATTCCCGGACGAATATTTTGAGATTGCAAATCACACAAAAAGTAATAAATAGGTAATTGATTAAAAGAAAAATTATGTGCTGTAGTGAGGCATGGTTTTACCTCTTTATTAAGTTTTTTGGAACGCAATACAATTTTGTTGTTTCTAACAGCAAGTGTTAAATCTTCCAGTTTAATTTGATATTTTTCATTAACATATGCTTTGGCAAGATATGGAATTTCATATTTTCTTAATACCGGCCTAAGTAAAATATTTCCGGTTCTGGATTCAGGGAGGTGGATGATTTCAGCAAAGACAGAATCAGGATCAGATTCTTCCTCTTTTTGTATGAGTGCCTGTACGTTTTTGTGGATATTTTCATCTGTGTGACAAAACCTCCCAAATAAATTAGATGCCCTGTTGCCACCAACTCCACCGAGATATATTTTTTCTTTCCGGTTATTTGAACTTTTACTTTCTACTATTTGGGCCATGGTATATATTGTACCTGCCAGGTTGTTCCAATTCAATTCAAAATCTGATAGTTCATCGTTTGTTAATTCCATTTCCATGGCACCCATACTTAATATTTCATTGTATTTTTTAAGTAAAAATGATTCTCTTTTGTTCCAGTTTATTTGCATATCATTTTGTTGTCCCGGTAATATTATATCGTCTACCAGAGGAGATACATCACCACTATTATTTAAGTTTTGTCCGTATCCAATCCCTGATTCAATATCCAGGACATCCAGGAATGGGGCTTCCTTTTCTTCGTATCTTTCCAGGAATGCTTCTTTAAATTTGGTAAGATTCCCGTTTTCAGAATAAGGGCTCAGCCTGTTGAGTATTTCAAAGCCCCCTAGTATATCATCGATTACATCTTGTCCTAAATCATTTGATTTTAGGGGTTTGTTCATATCAGTTTGAAACAGGAATTTTAGTTCATATTTTGTGTCTAATGATTTTATTTTATCAGCTAATTTATAGTAGTTTGCAATATCTGCTCCGGGGGCAGATTTATCAATATTTTTCAGGTCATTGAGAATTGATTGTAAGGTGGTATCCAGGCCTTTTGCTTCAGGAATATTGTTAAGGACATTTTTAATTTGTTTCAGGAATTCCGGTCCTGTTATAGCAGGTTCCAGCTCACTTACAATAACCTGGCTCTTTATTAATTCTTCAATAAACAGGGTTGCATCATCCATTGTAATTTCTTCAGATACAATGGAATTTGCCATTTCCGAGAGGAGTGCACCTTTAGCTGCCAATGAAAGGATTGTGCCTAAGTACTCAGATTGGTTAACACTAACAACAAAATGCTCCCTTTTTGCATTAGTATACCTGTATTCTACATAGCGAAGATTGTCTCCGGATTTATAAAGGCTAGAATTTGGATAAAACTTGATTCGTTCTCTTATTACAGGCATTTTTGAAAGATCATGTGCCAGGGCACAGAGATAGTTCATGTCTAATCTCGTATGTCTTTGACAATTGTTTAGCCCGGAGATTTCTATATTTGTTTCCCCGGCTATATTTACTACTGAACATCCTGAGAATAAACCGAAAGGAGTACAGCGGGATGACATACGCAAAATATACTTTGTGAGAGAATAAATAAGCTTATCTATTTCTTTTTGTTTTGAAACTTCCCCTTTTATCCACTTTTGCATTTCCGTGTATAAATCAGGGGAGGCAAGAAAAATAGCTTCTTGCATGACAGGAGAGCTTAATTCTTTTTTTAGAATTTCAATATCAGTATGTTTGCTTCCGAACAAGCTGATGTAATAATCAAAAGAAAGCAAGGGGGTTCTTAGTATAAATGAAGAAAAGCTGTTGTAAGGTATTTTGTTCATATTTTTTTAATCTGATTATTTATGTATTTGCTTTTAGCTTCAAGCTATGACACATAAGCTGTTTAAAATGTAATTATTAGCTAAGTAATAAACATTCGTCCCAGTTCGGTTCAATTTCCGAAATGGTAGCCATTAAAGATAATCCAATACCTGCAATTCCTTCCAGAAAACCATAAGAATTTACATATTTTGGCTCATCTGTAGGACTGTATTTTTTGAAACCGGCCAGTCCATCCGGGAAAGTGGCCATTTCAATTGTTTTTTCTGTCCAGAACTTTGCAGCTTCTTTTAATTCTTTTGATTCGGTATAGTTATACATACGGTTAAATATATGGGCAACACCAATAGAACCGTGACAGAGTCCTGCATCATTTATTAATGTATCTTCCGGGTTTTTTCTTTTCGAATTATGCACCAATACTTCAATTGCTCTTTCTTTCCATAATTTATTTTGAAATTTTTTTCCGGCTTGCCACAAGGCAATTGTAATTCCCATATCTCCATAGCACCAGGCTAATCTACTTGAGTTAGGATTTATTCCCGGTTCTATCACCGAAGGGAAGTGTGAAGTAAACTGATTGGTATCTAATTCCTGTCCAAGCAAATAATTTACTGATTTAGTTAACAATTCTTTTGATTTGTTTTGGTGAATCCCTTTTTCATAAACTTTTGATAAAAAAGCAATAATACTGGCTATTCCATGAGAGAGGCCCAGGTTATATATTTTTTTGTTATTTTCATTCAATTCAAAAGGGTATACCCACTTAATTTTATCTGAACCTTCTTTAATACCAATATTTTCTAACTCATCTATTACATGAGTTAAATAGCTTTTAATTTCATCAGTTAAAGGCCTGCTTAAAAAGTACATCCCGAAACCTAAAGCTCCGTGAAGGTAATCATATTCTTTATTTTTAATATTCTCTATCATAGTTTTATATAAAACTACATCCACATCAGAAAATATTTCATTTGTATCTGCTTCAAAAAAACCATTATCTACAAGATGATTAATTGTCCAGCCTATACCCGCTAATCCACCAGAAAAAGGTGTCTGAGGAGCTTTGTTGTTAAGAGAGTCGAAGATGCTATCAATAATTTCATAACCGAGTTCTTCATATTCTACTTTATTAGAATATTTGGCAAAATAAAAAAGAAATAAGAGTAATCCGCTGTTTCCTCCTAATAATCCTATGTTATTCGGATCGATGTTATGTTTTTTAATTTCGGTGGCAATGGATTGAATCTTTTCTTTTATTGATTGATTTGGTTCTGTATAAATTGATTTCCACATTTTATCTGGTTTTATTACGAAGCTGATTAATTTTACACATTATGTTGCAACGAATATACATTTTTTATAAATATTTATACTGAAAAATATAATTGTTAATTTTTTGCAATTATTTATTGTATATTATTGTTGATACTCATTAATCTGAGTTTTGATTAGCGGTTAAGTATTGTATTCGTTCATTATAATAATAAAAACAAATTTATAAACTAAAATAAAGAAGCTCCTTTTTTCAAGGGAGCTTCTTTAAACTTCAAATTTGATTTTACTTGCTTGGATAATTCATTTCATTAGTAGCATGGTAGTGACTTCAACCACAAAATACTCCTGTTAATTTGTATAACAAAATCTGTTTATGGTATTCTAACGTTTGTTTCCATTAACAATTTACTTCTGTATAACAGTAACATTCTGAAATAGCAGAATAACATGTTATCGGTGTTGTATAACAATTCCTGTTACAGGTATAGCCTCCTCCTTTAACAGCTTTACGGTTAGTGATGGTTGATAGGGTGATTGCCATTTGATGTAATACTTTCTTTTTCATGATAATAATTTTTAGATATTGTTGTCTACTCTATAAGCTTTTCGACTTCCGCTATGTAATATGAATATAGAATTTGCAAATTCATAAGTAAGTAATTTTCTTAGGTGCTAAGCGATTATGCAAAATAATATTTAAAGATATCCTATTGCAGTGAAATATTATTTCACTATAAGAAATAATTCTAATTTTATTGGCTATGATATAAATAAATGTTGATTTTAGTGTAAATTTTGTGTTCTTGCCTGCTGGCAAGCAGGTTGGTGTCCCTGCCTGTCAAAGAATTTGTTCG
>DAOVYZ010000114.1 GCA_030635365.1 Bacteroidales bacterium | reverse complement strand
AGACGGACTTAAAAAATCATTACGTAAAGGAAAACTTTTCATTGATCAGGAAACTTATGCTATACTACGTATTGAATATGGTTACAGCCCCAAAGGAATGAAATATGAGCTACCAAATGGTATTACCAGAGGTATGTTAAAATTACTGGCTGGATTAAGTATTGAGGATGAAAAACTCAATATTGTAATAGATTATCAGAAAGTAAACAATTACTGGTGTTTAAAAAGTATCAATTATAAAAATGAACAAGTAATTGCCAAAAAGAAAAATCGCCAATATATTATTACAGTTCAAAAAAACATGATTGTAAATCAAATAACAGATGAAAATCCTATTCCATTTACGGCTTCTGAAAGTTTGTCATCAAAAGAATTTAATAAACAACTAGGCGATTATGACGAAAAATTTTGGGATGGATATAGTTATCTAAAAGCTCCCGAAGATATGATTGAAATCATTAGCAAAACTGATAATAGCAACCAATAACAATAAAAGATATGTCAAAAAAAGTAATTGTAGGAATACTTGTAGGAATCAATATTATTATTTTGTCAATAATGATATTTCTTACAACCGCAGAGTGGATGAACTACTTAATGATTGTATTTATTGGGATAATTGGATATTTATTTTATTTAACTCATTTACGTTTCCTGCCAAAAAAAGATGAGGAAAGTGGAATGTCTACTAAAAGCTTCTTGGTAAAAGTTCTATTTGGCTTTAGTTTAAGTGTTATTTCAATGGGTTTAATAGTAGGTATTATTAGCTTATTGGGTGGTTTTTCCGATGGATTATCATATAGTACATTCTTGCAGTATAATGATATGGTAGCTCACAACCTATCTTCATCAGATGCAAATATTTTTGAGACTATTATATTATACGCTTCAAGTGCCTTGGCTGAAGAAGTAATATTTAGATCGCTGTGCATAGGTGTATTAATGATTCCTATTTCAATGCTGTTTTTATTTTTCTTAAAAAAACGCAAAAAGCAGTCTCCTTTAAAGTTAAAAAATGGTAAAATAGCTTTTAAAGTTGGTATTGTTTTGAATATATTGATTGCTCTGGTATTTGGGCTTGTGCACAAGGATAGTCCTGGTTTTGGAGTAATTCCTTTTATTAACATAAGTATTTCAGGTTTTATTTATGGATACTTGTTTATAATTCAAAAAGATATAATCAGTGCATGGAGTATGCACTTAAGTTGGAACTTAATTCAAATGTTCATGGGACTTCCTGTTTCGGGAAAGTATTTGCCCTCGGTAAATTTAACGGGAAATATAATTCAGGGAGCACGTGACAATATTATTGCAGGAGGTAGTTATGGACCTGAAGGGAGTATTGTTGCAGTGGTGGTTCAATTGATATTACTTGTGATTTTACTGACATATTTAAGAAAATTTAAAATAGGTAGACTATTGTAAGATATTTAATAATGAAAAAAATCATAAACATAAGCGTTTTAAGTATAGTTATATTTTTTATTTTAAGCTGTCACGATAATAATAATAATTCATTATCTGTGAACTTAAAAAATATAAATGCCTTTGAGAAGCAGATTACAGACTTAAAAAAAACTATCGATTTTCAGAATTAGAAAAATTTATTATAGAAATCAAAAGGAATATACCGACAAATGATAAATCTCAAATACTAATTGCTGAATGGGCTTATTTTATAATGGATTATAAAACTGCCGATAGTCTGTATACTAATTTATTAGAGAAAAATCCTGATGATATAGATGCGCTCAATGGTAAAGCAATGATTGCTCTGGATCATAAAAAAAATGATTATTCAATTAAGTATCTGGAAAAAGCGATTGAGATTGATTCAACAAACATCACCACTTGGATAAATTATTCCAAAGTATTACTAGAAAAAAGGGATAGTGATGGGTATTTAAAAGCAATAAATAAAGCATTAGAAATTGATTCCTTAAATCCTGATGCATTGTCTGCAAAAGGAATCTATTTCTCTGTTTTAAGGTATGAAATAACTGAAGGCGCAAAATATTTTAATCAAGCTATAGAGATAAATCCCTTTAATCAAAGAGCACATTATTATTTAGGAAGAGGATATTCACCTAACAACTACGATGACTATACACCAATAACAACAAATGTGTTAATTGAAGTTGATAGCCTTCTCAAAATTAACCAATTTGAATTAGCGCATAAATTAATCTCCAAAGAATATTTAAAAGATAGTAGTGATCTAAATACATTGAAATTAATTGCTGCATGTGAATTTCATATTGGCAATTATCGAAAAACCATTAAACATGCCTTTAAAATACTAGATTTAAAACCCAATTATGGATTGGTCCATTATTTCATTTCTGAATCACTAAAAAAAATAGAAAACAACCACAACATCTTGATGAAACAATTCAAGGTTGAATATGAGAAAGAAGAAGTGCTTGATGAGATTCCATTTTTGGAGGATGTTTTTATAAATTATAATCTATGTGAAAAAGATTTACAAAAAATTATTCGAAGAAACACAAAGCCTTTAGGCAGATTTATAGAAGCTCTTTCTATTGCAGGGGCAACAGTTTATTTTATGGATTTTCATCATCTAATGTTTGAATGTCCATACCTAGCAGATAAAAAAGGTACTAGAGCTATTGATTATCGACTTTATGATGATATTAAAGGACAAGGTGGTTATCATATGAATAGTAACAAACTTCAACAAACTGAAGAAATGTTTGGAAGATTTAATGTTGCATTTCACGAATTTGGACACCTTATTCAATGGCTGTTTACTAATAAGCAAAATGCAGAACTTAAACAATTATTCATTAAAGCCAAAAAAGGGAATTATACGCTAGATTGGTATGCAGACTCAAACGAGAGAGAGTACTTTGCCCAAGGAATTGAAGCTTATCTTTCACAAAGAAAACTACCAGGTCAATCAACTGCGATGAGCAATACTAAACAAAAATTATATGAAAAGGATATTGATTTATACAATTTTATAGAATCTCTTTTAAATCAAGAATCCTATAATAAGACTTTTATTCAAGCATATATTATAAAATCATGGTTTGTTGATTCTAGTAAAGATGCTATTTTGCTTTTGAAAAATGCTTTCTTAAAGTATCCCAATAGTCCTGAATTATTAATTGAAATAGGAATTATTCAAAGGCAAGCAGGTGATTATAAAAATGCTGAAAACACGCATAAGCAAGTGGTCGATTCATATCCGAACAATTTGCAGGCTAAACTGGAATTGTCTTATGATATTTTCTTGCAAGGTAGTGATATTGACAGATCTATACGTATCTTGGAAGCCGAAAAAAGCAATCAAGAGTTTGATTCTAAAATGTGCCGCTTTTTAGGTTTTTATTACACGAATAATGAAGACTGCGAAAAAGCAATTAATATACTTGAAAGAGCAAAAGAGCTTGATCCATATCCAGATCCTTACGATATCTCCTTGCCTGATACTTATTATCTATTAGCTAAAGCACAGATTAAAGTGGAAGACTATAAGTCAGCAGCAGAAAATATGCAAAACAGTCTTTTGATTAACAGAGCAAATGCCGAAGTATACGCTGAATTAGCATTTATTAATTATAAGCTAAACAACAGAAAAGAAGCATATAAATGTATAGTAATGGCACTGCAATTGAATCATGCAAATAAGCGTGCACTGGAAGTTAATAAATTACTAAATACAAAATAATATGAATATTATAAAGAGAATAACTTTTATTATGCTGATAACTTTCACATTATCTGTGAAAGCTCAAATAAAACAGGATTCGATAAAAGTATTAGAAACTGTAAATCTATACAATCAAGGGTGGTACGAGGGCGATTCTATAAAAATGGGGAAAGCACTTCATCCTGAATTAGTTAAAAGGATTGTACGGAAATTTAAAGACACTGGGAATGATGTAGTCAACAATTTATCATACAATTTGATGATCCAATACATAATTGCTGGATATGGCACACACACACCGAAAGATAAACAAAACGATAAAGTTACAATACATGATATTTATGGGAATATTGCTTGTGTAAAAGTAGAATCAGTTGAGATTGTTGAGTATTTACATTTGGTAAAATATAATGAGGATTGGAAAGTCTTAAATGTTTTATGGGATGTAAAACCTATTAATAGATTGAAAAACTAAGAGATGTAAATCATATTGAATTGAATTTTACAACATTAAAATAATAATTAATAAACTAAATTTTAAAAGAATGAGAAAATTAAGAGTGATTTTGTCAGTATTGGTATTTGTTATAACAACAAATCAAATTATGCTGAGCCAAGAAAATAGTGTATATGATTTTTCAAAAGAGAATCTGAACGAACTTAAGGAAAAAATAATTGCAAAGCAGAAAGAGTATAATGTACCAGGGTTAGCCCTTGTTGTTGTAAAAGAAGGACAAGTAGTTTACTTGGAAACATTCGGCTATGCCGATTCTGAAAAGAAAACCCCTGTAACTGAAAATACAATCTTTCCTATTGGATCAAGTTCAAAACCTATGACTGCTACAATGATTGCCATGCTTGTCTCAGAGGGAAAAATGAAATGGGACGATCCTGTAGAAAAATACCTTCCTTATTTCAAATTAAAACTAAAACCAAGTAATATTAATACAACAACGACTATCAGGGATTTGCTTTCTCACAGAACGGGAATAAATACAGGACCACTAATTTTAAAGGCTGTTAATTTTAGGCAAGATCCAAATTGGGATCCGAAAGACGATGCATTAAAATTTTCTAGAGAGGAATTAATTAAAGAGATGATGAAAACTGAAGCTGTTGATACATTCAGATTAAAATTTAATTATAATAATATTGGTATTACAACGGCTGGCGAATCATCTGCAAAAGCTATGGATATGACTTGGGACAAACTTATGAAAGAAAAAATGTTTAAACCACTTTCAATGTTAAATACCACAACTTCGATCAGCCAAATAGAAGAAATGGATAATTTTGCAAAAGGCTATTTGCAGGGAAAAGTAGGCAATACAACTGCCCTTCTTACAAATATGGATGTTATTTCTCCTGCCGGTGGTATTAACTCAACTATAAACGATATGGCAAAATGGTTGCAATTTATTTTAGATAAGAATCACAAAATACAAATTGCAGATAAAGAACTTGATGTGATGTGGACAAAACAAGTTAATGATGCATCGTTTGGCGGGCAAATGCCAAATTACAGTTATGGAATGGGATGGTTTATTAAAGAATGGAATAATTACAAAATAGCAGAACATATGGGAAATGCTCTTGGCTTTTCAGCAAACTTATCAGTAATCCCCGAATTAGGTCTTGGTTATGTAGTGCTTTCAAATTTAATGCCCAGTACACTGCAACATGAAATTGATATAGAAAATATGATTTGGGAAATTTTAATTCAACCTAATTAAAACTCTCATAAATTTATACTTCAAAAGCCATACACGTTTGCAATTCACACAGGCTACTCGCTACTACTACAATTAAGAAAACCTTTATCATTCGAAAGATTTGATAAAGGTTTTTTGGTTATAACTGGAACCGGGCTGGAACAAACCTTGCATTGTATGGCATTTTTATGCACTATCTTGCAATATGTTCTAAATCTATCTAAACATTGTTAAGTACGGTATGTAAAATTATGTGAAATACAATGCATTTCAATGCAATTCATAACATTAAAATCCATGCTGTCCCCGCTACTAGAGAAAAGCCTGAAGCAATTGTTTCGGGCTTTTCTAGTATATATAATTAGTTGAAAACTAGTTAATAAATAGCCTGTTTTTTGCTTGACATTGAGGTATGGTATTTCATAACTTGCTTTAAATATTTAGTGGTTATGGAAAGTAATTTTGTGCATAAAGTTTATGACTTAATAAATCATTTCATCTACCCAAAAGATTTAAAAAACTCAAAACCTGACAATATTAAAAGATGCCCTGTAACTGGTTTGGATATATCTATGCAATCAAAAAACACTAGATTTTTGGGAATTACAGGAATAATTTGGTATTACAAATATGAAAGAGAAATTTATTATCAGTTCTTAGCAACACGTTTATCAGAAAAATTTAAAAATAAGGGTCTTAAGTGTCAATTTAAAGGCATTGCACATAGTATCAGGAATTCTGATAGTAATCCACGAAACAATACCAAAAGAGCAATTCAAAAACTTCTTAATGAAAAGGGCAGTCTGTTTAATAATATGCAACTAATAGATAAGACTAAACTCCAGGAAGCAGGAATGATGAGTAGTTCTGATTCATAAAGTATTTCTTTTGGATAATTTTTCGGGTTAATTTCATGAAGCCAAAAAACTAGATTCTAGTCAATATAAAACATTTCAACAATTTGCTTCCATTTATTAACGTTGTTGCTAACAATTCAATAAAACTTCTATTTTTACCACATTAAATTTGTTAATATTAAAATAACTTAAAATATGAGTGGGTTTTTTGGCAGTATTTCAAAATCAGACTGTGTGTCTGATGTATTTTATGGAACAGATTATCATTCGCATTTGGGAACAAAAAGGGCTGGAATGGCTTTTTTCTCAAAAAGCAAAGGTTTCCAGCGGGCTATACATAGTTTAGAAGATGGTTACTTTAGAAATAAGTTTGAAGGTGATATTTCAAATTTTGCAGGGAACAGTGGTATTGGAATAATAAGTGATACAGAAGCTCAACCTATAGTAGTTACTTCACATTTAGGAAGATTTGCCGTTGCAACAGTAAGCAAAATAGTGAATATTGATGAGTTGGAAGAACGTTATATGCAACAGCATAGAACTTTTTCTGAAACAAGCCAGGGAGCAGTAAATCCAACTGAACTTGTTTCAATGCTTATAGCTGAAGGAGAAGATTTTGTTTCAGGTGTTGAAAATGTATATGATAAGGTAAAGGGCTCATGCTCAATTCTAATATTAACAGAAGAAGGTATTATTGCTGCCAGGGATAAGCTTGGAAGAACGCCAATTATTTTAGGGAAAAAGAAAAATGCATACGCTGTTGCTTTTGAAACATGTGCTTTTCCAAATCTTAATTATGAAATTGAAAAATATTTAGGCCCGGGTGAAATTGTTAAAATAACTGCTGATGGTTGTGAGCAATTGCGAAAGCCAAATGAAAAAATGCAAATTTGTTCATTTCTTTGGGTGTATTATGGTTATCCACCATCATTTTATGAAGGTGTAAATGTAGACGAGTCAAGGTATAATTGTGGAGCAGCTTTAGCAAAAAGAGACGACTTTAAAACTGATTTTGTAGCTGGAATTCCTGATTCCGGAGTAGGCCATGCTATGGGTTATTCTAATGAAAAAGGGGCTCCGTTTAAAAGGCCGTATTCAACATATACGCCAACCTGGCCACGCAGTTTCATGCCCCAGAATCAGGAAACACGTGATTTAGTTGCAAAAATGAAATTGATACCCAATAAATCATTAATAAGAGGAAAAAAGGGAGTCTTTTTAGACGACTCAATAGTACGTGGCACACAATTAAAAGATAATGTGCGTGATTTGCATGAGGCAGGTATTAAAGAAGTGCACATGCGTATAGCGTGCCCACCATTAACATATCCTTGTGAGTTTCTTAATTTCAGCCGTTCCAGATCTAATCTTGACCTTGCTACACATAAAGCAGTAAAACAAATTGAGGGTAAAGAAAATGTGGATATGAAAGATTATTCTGATACGAACAATGAGAAATATGAAGCTATGGTTGAACAAATCAGGAAAAATCTTGATTTAACAAGTTTGAAATTTCAAAAACTGGAAGACCTTATTGAAGCTATTGGATTACCAAAAGAAAAACTTTGTACACATTGCTGGGACGGTTCAAGCTATTTTTGATTTGCATTTTTGCCTGATAATACTGTAATAAAAGAGCAGGAAGGAAATAAAGTGGTTTTTGGGTTTAAAATATTTTCCAAAAGTTTAACTTTTGGAAAATATCTTTCAAGTGTATTAGGTAAAGGTGTACTTGATACCCGTTTATTGTTTTTTATATTTCATCTTCATTGCATTTCCATCATGAGTATCATTTACAATATAGTAACCCCCTTCTTTAATTAAAGTTTGTACCTTGCCATCACCAGTGGGTGTTATTACTACAGTTGTATTATCAGTCCTGTTCCATGTGCCGGTTTCTGTTTCAGTTTTCGAAGTACTTGTGTTAATAATTGTTGCAGTATAAGTTTTATCAGCATTAATTACAACAGTAATATCCATGCCAATTTGCGATGGAGGAACAGTCGTGGTAACTCCCAGTATTTTCATTTCAACCTCATGAAGTTTCCAGGTACCAACAATTTCATCCAGATCGTCATCATCTTTTTTGCAACTTGTTGTTAACAATGACATACTTATTAGTGCCAAAAATAAAACACCAATACTGTTTTTAATTAAATTTTTCATGTTATTAGAATTTAGTTAAACATTAGTTTTATCTATTTATGTTGAATTATTAAAATTAAATTATTGCGAGATAAATAAAACGATAGTTTAAAACAAATATTTAAAACAATTGTTTAAAATGCTTGTTTTAAATTCTTCTTATTTTTATTCCGTAAACCTCAAAAAAATGCATAAATCAAAGGAAATGGTGATGCAAATCAACCAGATAAAAAGTAAATTATATGTTTTAAGATTATCTCAAACAGAATTATCTTATACCGCAGCACAGAAAACAAGAGTGCTTAAAATATTAATTAAAGGCTATAAGTGTTTTTTTGTTT
>DAOVYZ010000036.1 GCA_030635365.1 Bacteroidales bacterium | reverse complement strand
TTTAAAATAAATAGATTTCAAATTAAGAAGATTAAAAGAATATATTTTTTCATTTTTAATAAATTTAAAACAATTGTTCTAACACCTCTTTGATGGTTTCTAAGTCAGGATTAATATCAAACACATGTTTTGGTTTTAGATAGATAATGTTATTTTCTTTTTTAAACTTTTCTTCGCCTCCACCTGTAATATTCAACATAATTAAGTCATCTTTATTTACAGTTCCATTGCCTACCGCTTTAATTAACGTTGCTGTTGCTACTGCCGATGCGGGATGAATATCGTTTCCTTCCAGTTTTTCAAAAAGTTTACCTGCTTCTGTTAATTCATCATTATTGGCAGTTAATACATCGCCACCGGCATTTTTCATTGCATCGTAAAGGCCACCAACAATAGGGTAGGGTGGCTTCCTGTTTGAAAGAACTTTTGCTATAATTGTTTCAACCTGTTTGCGGGCTACATCATCATCCAGTGGGAGCATGGCTCTTGAATCAGCTCTCCAGGCATCTTTAATAGGTACAAACGGTTCATTTTGCGATACCATTAATTTCATTTTATTGTTGCCAAACCTACCATCTTCAATAAATCGAAGATTAGCTTCCCATGCAGCAATAGCCCCGGTACCACTACCAATAGCCTGGAAATAATAATCAGGAATTTTTCCAATTTTAGTAACTGCCGAAAGAACAGTCGTTCCCATACCATCACGCCGGGCAACATTTTTTGCTCCTCCTTCTGCAATATAGTTATCGAGTTGGCATGCCAGGTTAGATAAATGTATAGCATCGAAATAATCGCTACCACTTTTTGTAACAACAAGTTTAACACAATTTTTTATTGGATTACCAAACCATAATGCGTTTATATTATCTTCGGGAACACAAAGCAGCAACGGAATATTATTGTCTGAACAAACACGGGCAAAAGCTCGTGCTGTATTTCCTGCTGATGCAACTACCAATACTTTTTGCTGATTTGAATTTAACCTTCCGCATACAGAATATGCTTCAGTTTCTTTAAATGAACCCGTCTGAAAATTGGCTCCTTTCTCAGGCCAATAGCCACTGAATGTTATGTGTAAATTACTTAATCCTAAATGATTTGCAAGCCCATTGCTTTTAAATGTAATTGGGGCTGAAGAACCCATTAATGTTTTATGAATTGGTAACCAGTCTGCAAAGCGATATATTCCATACGAACTATCCTTTACCTCAAGCTGCTTTTTGCTATAAATAGCACGAATTAAAGTAGGCTCGTTTTCTCCGGGAGCATCAAGAGTCCAACCTTCATCATTATACACTTTACCTGTATTTACTGATTGTAATTTATATTCTGTTGGTTTAATTTCAAATGGCATAATTTCTTTAGTTATAAAATTGATCGGTAAAAGTATAAAAAATGAATGGTTTATTAAAGTTAATATCTTTCTATTAAGTTACAACTTTTTCCAAATCAGCCGGTAGGGATTTGTACCCTATTAATATAAAATATGTGCATAATATATAAAAAGATAGCTGTCTTTTACAGACAGCTATCTTTTTATAGTTAATAGATTTATACAGTTTAATCTTTTGTTAATACAACTGAAGAAGGCTTCCATCCGGTGTACGAGTACGTACCGGCATAATCAATTGCATAATAAAGTGTCATTTCTTTTTTAGTTTTATCATATAAACCTGTTTTGGTATCATATATATAATACTTATAATCATAATTAGTTTCTCCGAGGTATAACTTTTCTCCTCCCGGTTTATCAATAGTAGCTCCTCCCGGAGATAAAAAGACATCAATATTTCCACTATTACCTGTACCTGCATCAAAAGTTTCTCCCCAGCCTGTAAACATATTACTATATAAGGCAGGTGTTCTATTTGTATTAACTTTCAGCCTTATTTTATTGTTATCGGCATCTAAAACCTCAACAGTAACATTAATATCATACAATGTAGTATAATTATAGTTTTCCTTTCCGGTCCATGTACCTTCAAGCCCCGGGGTTAGATACTGAAACTTTGTTATTTCAACAACAGTTGTATCATAACCGCCATAACCATGTTGCAAATACTCGTCAGTAAACGTAATAGCAACAGAATATGTTATATCATCAACCAATTTTGACTGATCAACTGATAATTTAACTTTTATGGTATCACTCTCATCAAAATCTAATATAGTTTTATCTAAAGTTACTAAACTTTCACTATTTTCAGCAGGAGTAATTTTCAGTTCTGCTTTTGAACCTTCTGCATCAATAGAACGGTGTACAACTGATATTTCATAATATGTAAAATCAGTTTTAACAGATATAGAATGCGATTTGCCTACAAAGCCGGCAGAATCTTTAAACTTAGTCATTATATGTTCTTTTTCACAAGAAGCCAATAATAATAACAATATATAAAATGAATATATTAATCCTTTTGTTTTCATAACTATTTTTTTTAATTAATTTAATTAAGGATTTTGATCTGTTGCCGGATCCATATTTACATTACCGTCAAATTCTTTTTGTGGTATCATCATAATCCAATCCCATAACTCCGGATCAGTTTTTGTGAGTTTTATTGTAATATTTGATCCTGTATAATCTCTGTCAAATCCTGTTTTTAAACGTATAATATCAAATATTCTGTGTCCTTCTCCCCAAAGCTCAATTCTTCTTTGTAAAATTATAAAATCGAGCAGGTTATTTACCGGGCCGGCAGAACCCAGATTTAATGTATTACCATCTGCAATAGCAGCTAATGCTGTAGCAAAATCAGTATCTCGTCCACCCAAAAGGGCAGTTAAAATAGTTCTTGCTTCAGTATATTGGCCTAAACGGCAACGTGCTTCAGCTTCAGTTAAATACATTTCAGCAGAACGCATATATAATAAATCCGAAGACCAGCTTCCCAATGCTTTTACCCGGAATTTTTTCTGGTTATAATTATGATCCGGCCCGGATGAGGGAGTTCCTACAGTACCATCGTTAAACCAAGCTTTACGAGCATCATTTGTTCCTATCTGATTATACAACCATACAGAAACACATTTTCTGGCGTTAGTAGCATAAGAAGCACTAATAGAGGCATCCATATGCGACCAGAATGACGACCATGAAAGTGCTTGCTCGTCATTAACTTCTGACCCCCACATCCATTCCTGATTTGAGCTGGTATTAAACCCTGCTACCATATTGGCATTTGACATTAAAGGATGCTCACTTTTTGCCAGTCCGGCATTTGTTGCGGCAACAGCCCAATTATCCTGAGCTAAAGCTACTCTTGCTTTTAAACCATATGCAACATATAAATCAATATGCGAAACATGTCTTTGATCCGATGCATTAGCAAATCTTGCTATTGCACTATCTAAATCATTGTTAATTTGTTGGTAAATCTCTTCAACAGTGCCTCTGCCTTTACCTACTGTAATTTTTGTTGTTGGCTCTGTATATAATGGTACTCCGGGATCATTCTGATGCCCTACATAAGTACGCTGATATAATCTAATAAGATTAAAGTAAGAGTATGCACGTAATGCAAAGCCCTGGGCTTTAATATTGTTAACATCTTCAACCGGGCCACTTGCATTATCAATATTAGCTATTATATAATTCGCATTATTTGCAAATTTGTAATGCATATTCCACCATGAAAATGGCCTGTCACCGGTACTGTTAACTTCTGTTCTTACCCAGTATCTATAGTCATACCAAAACCAGGCAGAACCTTGTTCCTGCATAAACATATCTTCACCCATTAAATCAGCACATAATTGAAGGGCTCCAACACCGGCATTTTCAGTCGAAAAATACTCTACCCAACGGCTGCCAGAAACATAAAAAGCCCTGTATATGCCATCTAATGCGGTATAGGCATTTTCAGTAGTTGCAAAAACCTCTCCCAATGCTACGTTATCGGTAGGGTTTGTTTCTAATATATCTTCACTACAAGCTCCGAAAGTAAAGATTATTATTACCGTAAATAAAAAATATCTCATTTTCATAATATTTATTTTCTAAAATTTAACATCAATTCCTGCTGACAAAACCGTTAAAGGTACATAAGCATAATTTTGTCCACCGCTTATGTTATATTGAGGATCCATTCCTTTTAATTTAGAGAATAAAGCAAGATTTTCGCCTGCTAAAAATATTCTACAAGATTCCAATCCTGTTTTTCCAACTACGTTTTCAGGTAAATTGTATCCTAAAGTAATATTCTTAATACTTAAATAAGAAGCATCAACTAACCTGTCATTAGTAGTGTAATTAACCGACCCTAAAACCAACCTGGGAACATCAGTTACATCACCGGGTTCCTGCCATCTTCTTAATATATCAGTATGTAAACTTGTTCCGGCACTACGAGTTGAGAATAAACCACTGTACACACCGTCACGAACATAACCACCAACAGAATAAGTCAATAAAACTGAAAGGTCAAATCCTTTGTATTCAAAAGTATTATTAATACTACCATAAAAATCAGGAATTCTGCTACCATGAATCTCTTTATTAGCTGCAGCATCATTATAGCTACTGGTAATTCTCTCATCAATAATATTTCCATCGTCATCTCTCTCTCTAACCAAATAAAGTTGTTTTCCGGTCAATGGGTCAATGCCTGCAGATGTTGGCAGATAGAAAGAGTTTATTGGTTCACCTACAGTAATAATGTAGCTCCCGTCAACAATTTTTTGCCCTTCAGTAACCAGTTTTGTTACTTCATTCCTAACATAACTTAATTGAGTTCCAAAAGACCAGGTTAATTCACCGGTTAAAATTTGAGCTAAGAAATCAAAATCCATACCCTTATTAACCATTTCACCAACATTGTCCCAATAGCCGTTAAATCCTGTTGAAGTTGCTTTTGGCCTGTACAATAACAAATCAGAAGTAGTTTTTTCAAAATATTCAACATTTAATGATATTCTGTTAAAAACCTTTGTTTCTAAACCAATGTTAAAGTTTTTATTTTTTTCCCATTCTACTTCTTTATTTTCGAGCGATGCAAACCAAACACCTCCATTATTTGCATTAGCCTCACCAAAAGAATAAAAACTTTGCCACGCATAATAATTAGGATAAGTACCGCTCAATAACATATCATTACCCTGGGAACCATAACTGGCTCTTAAAGTAGCATTAGTTAACCAATCGAAGGAATCAAGAAAAGTTTCTTCACTAATTCTCCACGATCCTCCAACTGACCAGAACTGCCCCCATCTGACATCTTTATGAAATCTTGAAGAGCCGTCTGTTCTCCAACTTGCTGAGAAATAATATTTGCCGGCATAATTATACTCTAATCTGCTTAAATATGATTCAATTCGGTATACATCCTTATATGAGTTTGATTCCAATGATTTAGCAGCTCCATCAAGTTCTGTAAAACCTACATATAAAAAGTTCTGTTTTTTAGCTTTAAAAACTCTGTGTTCTTTGTCATAATACTCATGCCCTAATAATAAATCAACAGAATGATCACCGATTTTTTTATTGTAATTTAATAATTGGTTAAAAGTATAACTTAGTGTTCTGTATGAGTATTTAGTTGCTCTTCCGTGAACAGCTTTTGCATCTCCATGATAAGGATTATTATATATTAAACGATCCCCATTTCTAGAGTCAAAACCAAAGTTAACTGTAAAGCTTACATCCTTAATAAAAGGAATATCTTTATCAGTATCTAAAATTATATAAGTTCTTCCACTTAGGTTGTCATATTCCCGGGTTCTTAAGTCATCGTGTAATGTAGCAATACTATTAAAATTACTGGCATATGGGCGAGTTAAGCCATAGTCATATTTTTTTTCTCCTTCGGAATCATAAACAAAATTTCCATCTGTATCTCTTTCGTAAACAGGATAAATAGGAGCCATCATTAATGATGAATACCAAATATTATTATAACTGGAACCACTATTAGTTAAGTACTTTTGATCGGTTAACGAGAAGTTTGTATTCAGGCCTGTTTCAATCCATTCTTTAACCTCTGTATCAATTTTTATTCTTCCTGAATATCGTTGAAACTCAGAGTTTTCAATAATACCTTTATCATTAAGATAACCCAAAGAAACCAAATAGTTTGTTTTTTCATTTCCTCCGGATACACTTAACTGGTATTCCTGACGGATGTTATCCTCACGGGTTGCTTCATCAAACCAGTTGTCTTGTTCATATTTATAACCGGCATTACTTACCATCTTACCTGTTGCAGGGTCAATAAGTAATTCTGAGCTGATATTAAATATATTGTATTGTTCACCACCTAAAAGTTGCATGTAACTTTGAGTCGTACCACTTCCATTTAAAGCAAGAGTAGCAGCATCTGACGCAGAATAACCACCATTAATTAACTGATTTTTACGCCCTTCATATATTAACTCCATGTAAGTTTTTGCATCAACTGTTTCATATGGTTCAACTGCTCTTGCAGCCGTACCGAATGTAGATTTAAATCGGATGGTAGGATCACCTTTGCTGCCTTTTTTTGTAGTCATAATTACAACACCATTAGCACCTCTTGCACCATATAATGCTGAAGCCGAAGGATCTTTCAATACAGGGACACTTTCTATAGCATCAGGGTTAATTGCATTAATATTTCCACCGTATGGCACACCATCTACTACATACAAAGGCGCAGATGATGCATTTATAGAACCCATACCACGAACCCTGATAGCAATACCGGAACCCGGTTGTCCGCCTCCTGATGTAGTTTGAATACCGGGAATAGTTCCTTCCAAAGCTTTTGTTATTGAAGAAACAGTTCTTTTTTCCAGAGTTTTAGAATTAACCATTTTTGCAGAACCTGTAAAAGATTCCTTTTTACTGGTACCATAAGCAACAACGATTACTTCATCCATTTCCAGAACTTCTTCTTCCATGGTTAAATTAATAACTGTTTGTTCATTGATTGCAACCACTGCCTGCTTCATGCCAATCGCTGTAAATACAATATTGGTAGCAGTTTCAGGAACTGTTAAGCTGTATTCCCCATCAATATTTGTTGCTGTACCAATAGTTTCCATACCCTGAACAACAACCGAAACTCCGGGTAATGACTCTCCATTTTTATCCGTTACTTTCCCTGTAATTTCTGCAGTTTGTAGAATTTTTTCAGAGGTGGAGTTATTCCGGATAGTTTTATTTGTTGGAGTAATTGGCAAAATTACAATTACATCCCTGTTTACTTCGTAAGATAAGTTTGTTCCCTCCAAAATAATGTCCATTGCTTCTTCCAAAGAAACACCTTGTAACGAAACATCTTCTTTTCTATCATACTTTTCCAGCTCTTCAACATGATACAGGAAATTTAGGTTGTATTCATCCCTTACTTCATTAATCAATTCTTTCAAACTTGCATTTTTCATTGAAAGATTGATAGAGACATTTTGAGAGAACCCATCAGCAAAAGTGCTTAGGGTAGCAAATAGCAGGAAATAAATTCCTAATTTCATGGTTAAAAGCATTTTTTTTACTTTCCTGCTCATAACAGGAGTAAAGAGTGTCTTTTTTTTCATAGATTTGTAATGTTTAAAGTGAATAATTTTAAACGCATTGCAATTTAATTTTATAATAGGGTAAGAATGGCAGTTCTTACCCTATTTGGTTAAGGTTAATTATTTTCTATTAAAACACTTTTTTCATAAATTTTAAATTTAACGTTGGAAACTTTTTCAAGCATATTAAATATTACTTCGGGTTTTTCATATCTTTCCAGGTCTCCTGAGAAATGGAGATTTTTTACTTCTTCGCTGGTAAAGAAAAATTCTATATCGTACCATCGCGATAATACTTTTCCTATTTCGTTTAAAGTAACATCATCAAAAACAAATAATCCATCTTTCCATGCTGAATACCTTGAAGCATTAACCTTTCTGGTAGTAATGCTGCCAGTGGCATTATATATTGCCTGCATATCGGGTGTTAAATAAACTTCTTTTTTATTCATACGAACCTTAACTTTTCCTGAGTTTAAAGTTGTTATGGAGTTTTCTTCCCTATACGATTTAACATTAAAGCTGGTTCCTAAAACCTCAATTTCGAGATTGTTGTGTGTCTTAACAATAAATGGGTGCTTTGTATCCTCCGATACTTCGAAGAAAGCTTCTCCTTCGAGGTAAACAATTCGTTTGTTGCCGAAAAAATGAACGGGGTAGCGCAAAGATGAGGCTGAATTTATCCATACTTTGGTGCCGTCTGTTAAAGTAATCTTAAACTCTCCACCTCTTGGGATAATTGCCAGGTTGTATATTTTTTTATTTTTTTTATTTTTTTTTGGTATGTATTTTATTTCACCTGAATTATTATTAATTAGTGTGCCGTCTTGTTCGGATATATGTTTATTCTTAATATTTTCTAAGTCAATAGCTTTCCCATTATGTAATACTAATGTGGCTTTTGAGCTGCCAATCTGGATTATATTTGCCGTATATTCTTTTTTAAGTCGATTAAAATCATTACTTACGTACTTTGCCAAAGAGTATATGAATAATCCGGTGGCAATAACGGCAGCTACTCTATATAAAATGTTTAGGTTTATTTTCTTTGATTTTGTTGTTTCCAGTTTTGATTTTACTCTGGCAAGATATTTTTCTATATCCAGTGTATTAACAAAATTGTTTCGTTCTTTTCTATTGCTTGTGTCAATAATTTTGTTGTAATATACTTGATTAGATTCTGAAGCATTTATCCATTCATTTAATTCTTCCTGATCTTTTTTATTAATACAATTACTAATTTTTTTAGCAATGAGTTGAGCAATTTTATAATTATTATCTACATTCATGATATATTTTTTATCTGCTTTTAGAACGATTGAAAACGATTAAAAGATGACAAACAAATAGAAAAAAATAACTTTATTTTAACCTGTATTTTTATTGCGCTGAAAAACAGTTTTTTATACAATTTAAATTTTAAAAAAACAACAATTAACAACGTATATTTTCATGAGCAAAGCTAATAAATAAACAAAAATCAAAAAAACGCCAAAATTCAAGCCTTAAATTATCAAACTGTTTCGTGTAAATATGAGATTTTGAGTTTTTTTCATAACAAGCTATTGTTGTTATACATTGCCTGACAATAATATGATAAGTATCATAAAATAATCTTTTAATTTATCCTTTAATGTTTTTAATGCTCTTGATCTGAGTGTTTTTACAGTATTAATTGATATATTTAATTCATCTGCAATATCTTGATTTTGTAAGCCTTTTAGTTTTAGTTTTATTACATTAGCTGTTTGAGGTGCTAGTGAATCTATTGCCTGATAAAGTATTCTGTATGTTTCTTCCTCTATTATAAGATTATTAAATCCATACTGGTTTTGTAAGAGTGAACTATTAATTTCTTCTTTTGTTTTTTTACTTCGAATGTATGACAGGCTATTATTTTTGGTTAAAACATACAAAAAAGTTTTTATGGATGTTATTGAATCGTAGTTTGCCCTCTTGTTCCAAAATTTAATGAACGTGTCTTGTGCAAGGTCTTTAGCAGCATAATCATCAAGTGTAATATTTCTTGCTACAACACACATTGATGCATAATACCTTTTAAATAATTCATCAAAAGCTTCATCATCATTGTTTTTTATACGTTTGAGCAAGGTGTTATCATCAATCATCGTATGATAATGTTAATTTAATTACGAATCAAAATAAATAAAATATTGAAACTATAGCCGGGTATATTATCTTCTATCTGAAGGCCACAAAACGGCATTGCCGGCAGATTTTCATTTACCATGCTTTTCACACCAGGGCAGCTCAAGCAGTACCAGGTTTGCAACAATATCATTTTAAAAAGTAAAAGCCCTAAATAAGAAGGCCTACCGTCTACATTAGCTCCCTTTTTGTAAATTTCACTCAACTCCTTTTCAATTTCCGGTTTATTATCTTGTTTTTCCTTTACCTTCTTTCGACATAGTGCGCAACAAAACTCATATGTAAATTTACAATCACATCTTTAAGCTGCAAAACCTTTATAATAAAACTAATTCATTTTACTAACAATCAGTTGTTTGTAAATTCATCTGCCTTGCAAAGGTATTATGTTTTGTTAATTATTACAAAATAGTTAGCATAAACCCTACTTTTTTTAAATATTGCTACATATTAGTTTATATCAGAGCCATTATCAATAAATCCGTGCCGCGATTTGCGGATTTAAGATATTGTGTTAAAATCCAAATAAAAATTTAATTATTTTATGTATTAGCAGAAAGGCAAGAATACAAAATTTATACTAATTCTACTATGCTGGTGAAACAAAAATTTTGAACAATTTGGGTTTTAGTTCACAAAATATTGCAGTTTAGGGGTTCAAGGCTCAATATGATATGGTTTTATCCCCTGCTATAAATGATAGAGTTAGTCAAACAAACATTAAGGCTGTAAAGTAGAACGAAGAACAATATTAGTTTAAATTAAAACTTATAAATTTAAATATTTTGCATATGTTTATATTTCTTTTATATTTATATTTTTTTAGAGAATACTTTTTAAGATTAATATTAAATTAATAGCTCAGGAAAGGACTGCCATGTTGATGGCAGCCTTTTCTGAACTGAACCTAAAATTACTATGAAAAACATAGTTTAAAAGTTTATACATTTTCCTTTCCCTTTATCAAGAAATTCTATGAACGATTCTATAAAATGCCAATTAGTTTCAGTATTCACATTAAAAATTACTTCAATTGTATTACCTAACATCTAAGTAGACTATCAAGGATTTGTTTTTTTATATAGAACTCTTTATTTGTAAAAGTGGGTGACCCTGAAAGTAAGTTTTATTTTAGTTTAACATTTTTTAACAAATTGATTAGAATATACTGTATTGATTTATTTTGATGTAAGTATTTCTAAATTTGGAGATTATATACTAGTAAATAAGAGAAGTCCAGATTTTAATTAATTGAAATATTTTATAATTGAATTATATACAGGATGGCTTTATATGAATAAGTGGTTAAACTCTTTTGCTTATAAAATGAATTTTTCATGTTGGATATTTATAAGTGCTGCATTAATTTCTTTTACAATTGCATTTACAACTATATTGTATCATACTATTACTATAGCTCAAAAGAATCCTGTTGATTCACTGAGATATGAATAATTTTTGCAACTTTATTTAACAAAGGGAGTCTTTTATTATAGGCTCTCTTTTTTTGCCTGATAAAAAACTGATTTATTATGTAATAAATATCTACAATTCAATACTAATATTATACAGTTCATTACAGTTTAGTTGAATTGTTATATTGGTCACCCTATTTTTGAATAGAAATTTAAATTGAAAAAGTTTTACAGTTAAATGATAGTTTTTAAAAGATACATAACCCCTAAAATTATTTTGAGTATTTTGCTTGGAGCAGCACTTGTTGGAATGATAGCTGTATTGCTTACTGTAAACAGAATAAATAATGCTTTAAATACAGAATTAGGGATTAATAAAGATAGCGTAATGACCCTACGTACCGGGGAAAGTAAAGTTATACTTCCTGATAATTTAATTTATGCGTCTGATATTCCAGGATTTCATACTAATAATTCAATTTTAATTAGCACAAATAATGAAGAAGATAACGTAAAACTAGCACATCAATACGTTTCTGATGATTATTTTACTTTCTTTAATTACGAGATTATAAACCCTGAGGTAACATTGTCTCTGGGAAATGAGAATACTCAAGTAGTATACCTTAATGAAAGTGCTGTTCGGAAACTTGGTTTTACTTATACTTATGCCATTTTGGGTCAAAAGATAATTACTGAAAATAATAAAGAGCTTATAATTGGTGGTGTTGTGAAGGATTATAACAATTTGTGTATACGCTTAAATAATCAACCAACTTTATTTCAGATAAGTAATGAGCATTTAACTTTTGCTTTTTGTGATGTCATAAATCAGGGCTCCATCGGCAATAAAGACCTTTTGAGTCAAGGTTTTATTAGTTTCCAGGAGAGAATACAAATGCGTTATAAATTTATTGAAGATGCAATTTACAGTATATTTTTGTTTATTAATATTA
>DAOVYZ010000004.1 GCA_030635365.1 Bacteroidales bacterium | reverse complement strand
AATATATGACAAACTAAGGTATGATAAATATCCCGTTGCAATAACAATTACTACAGCAATAACTAATAGCACTGATACCTTTATTTCAAGTGAAATACGTTTCATAAGTTACAGAAATGTACATTCTTTTGTATTTGTGAATACAGTATATTTTTCGAATATGTTTGATCTATACAAAACTAACTAATTATTTGGTTTATTGTAAAAAGATAAGAATTTATACATTAACCTAAATTTTAAATCCCTCTTTTCATCCTTTAAAAAATAACGTTCCCCTACTGTTCTTCCGTAATCATTAAATATTATTGTATTGAATCTAAACCCATTCTTTTCAAATCAGGGTAAATACTTAGCGGATTTTAATACTAAAATTCCCACCCCTTCTACATTAATTTGATTATTTCGTTAAAACATCTTAACTTAAGCGAATAAAAATCGTTATAATGGCTAAAACCTAAATATTTCCTTATGTACAAACGCATTCAGTTATTTTTAATCATAGTTTTTTTTAGTAGTACTCTTTATGCCCAAGACTGGAATGAAATATATTATCTTGAAGGTGAAGCACAGTATTTAATTGAAGAAAAGAAATTTGAAAAAGCAATAGACTTATACCGAAGAATGATAAAAGAAGTTCCTGATAACACTTACGCAAAGTACATGATAGGGAAATTATATTTACAAACTGATGATAAAAAGCTCTTATCAATTGAGTATTTCGAAGAAGCATCACAAAATATTGCATTAGATTTTGATGCAAAATCTCTGCGAGAAATTAGAACGCCAGCAGATGCATTACTATATTTAGGTCAAGCCTACCAATTGGCAAATAGAATAGATGAAGCTATTATTGTTTATAATAATTTTAAAGATCTAATTACTCCTGAACACGAAAAATTCCAGACTGCCACTCAGCGATTGAAAACTTGTGAAAATGCAAAAACGGCTTTAACAAATCCACTTAGAGTATATTCTGAAAATCTAGGTGAACCATTAAACGATGATCAATCAAATTTTGGTGCAGCTTTCTCAGGTGATGGGCAATCATTAGTTTACACTTCGTATACAAGAAATTATTTAGATAATTATTACTCCAAAAAAGAAAATGGTACTTGGAGTTCTCCGAAAAAGATAAGTGAAAAAATAAGCACTAAATATTATTTGAAAACAACAGGACTGTCGCATGATGGAACAGAACTTTATCTCGTAACTGATGATCCGGCAGAGAATGATATTTTTGTATGTTACAAGGATGGGAAAAATTGGACAGAAGCAAACAAACTGCCAAAAAACATTAATGGAAAAAAAAGTAATGAAACTCATGCGGCAATTTCTAAAGATGGTAAAACCCTTTATTTTACGAGTGATATAAAAGGAGGTCATGGTGGTTTAGATATTTATAAATCAACTCGCAATGCTAAAGGGAAATGGGGTGATCCTGTAAATCTAGGCCCTAATGTAAATACACCTTTCAATGAAGAAACACCATGTATTGCAATAGATGATAAATATCTGTTTTTTAGCTCAGAAGGGCATAATAGCATAGGAGGATTTGATATTTTTTATGTTGATCTTGGAAGTAACTCCACACCTGTCAATTTAGGTTACCCTATTAATACTCCGGGAAATAATCTGTTTTTTGTGCCTGATAATTCTTTAAGCTCAGGATGGATTTCTCGATATGATAGTACTTCAGTAGGAAAGAATGATATTTATCATATATCAATTATGCCTAAAATTAATTTTGCAGGAAATATCAAAAATGTAAACAACAATGAAATAATAAATGATCCGGAAATTTTTATCTCTTTTATTGATAGAAAAACAAATGAGATAATAAAATCTGCACATCCTGTAAATGGGGAATTTGAATTTGAAATTATCCCGGGGAATTACCACATTGTTATTAATAATGATAAATACGATACATATACAAATAAAATAGATATTCCTGAAAATTATGCAAATAGTGAGTTTTCATTTGATGCACTTTTAAATCCTATATCAATTGAACAAGAAGAACTTGTTGCGAAAGTAGTAGATGAACCTGAGAACGTATCTCCTCCTACGGAAGAATTAGCTGAAGAAAAACCGGAACCAGAACTAATACCTGAAAAAGAAGTTGTTAAAGAAAAAGTTCCCGAAAAAGAAATCATTAAATACATTCCAAAAACTACCATTTCGTCTGGCGAAAAAACATACTCAGTCCAATTAATGGCTTTAAAAAATCCTGTTGATGTTGATTATTTTAAAAATGTTGACAATGTAAAACTAACCAAGTACCCCGATGGATTTTATCGTTATACTGTTGGTATTACAAGCTCATATACTGAAGCACAGAAGATAAAAGAAAATATTCATAAAATTGGTTATAAAGATGCTTTTATTCGTGTAAACGAATTTGCACCTAAATATACAATTCAAATAATGGCATTAATTATTCCGGTTGAATTAAACTATTTTAAAGATTTGTCTTCAGTAGTTGTTACTAAGGGAGCTGACGATTATTTTAGATATACCATTGGTTCCTTTAATACATATGATGAAGCTAAACAAGAATTGACTAAGCTTAATTCAATGGGATATAACCAAGCATTTATTAAAAAAGTATTCGGTTCTGAAAAACTGGCAGTTAATTAAAAAGGTTGCCCTTTTCGAGCAACCCTATTGAAACTTCATCTTATATTTTAAGGTTTAACCATAAACTATCATCTGGTTACTCGTACCTTAAAGAGTTAGCAGGGTTTTGTATTGCTGCTTTGTATACCCTCCATATAACTGTTATTAATGAACTAAAAACTATTATCAGAATTGGTAATAAAAAACTTATAACATTCGGACTCACGTACTTGTCATAAATACTACCCATTAACATTACTGAATTATAATACCCAACCACACAACCTAATGCTGAAGCTATTAATATGAGAATAGTGTATGGCCTTATAATTATCCTCATGATTCTTTGAATAGAAGAGCCCATAACCTTCCTAATTCCTATTTCTTTTGTTCTATTAATAACACTTAGGCTTACCAAGGTATATAATCCTATAGCAGATAAGAAAAGTGCACAAATAGCAAGAAATACAAATACAATTTTTATATTTTCATTTATCTCCTTGGCTTCTTCAAGCAGTTCCTCCTGAAATTCTCCCTCGTATGGATAATTGGGAACAAGTTCAGCCCATTCACTTTTCAAGTATTCATTAATTTCGTGGAGATTATCTTTTGATGCTCTAATTGCAAGCCTGTAATAATCATCTTCCGGAGCTAAACGATATATTAATGGCTCAACAGAAGCCCAAACACCATAAAGGTATACATCATTGGATACTCCAACAATATTAAGAGCTAATGTATCATTAATATAAACGGCTTTTCCAATAGGCTTTTCCAAACCAAAACTTTCGACAAATGTTTCATTAACAATTATATTATCATCTGCAATATCAATCCCTTGATTATCCATACTAAAATCACGCCCTTCAAGTATTCTAACTCTCATGGTTTTAAGGTAATCAAACCCAATATGCATTATATTGGTTTCAATTTTCTGATCCAGAAATGTTACTGAACGATTATAGTTGCCATATCCAATATGATAATTTGTCCCTGCGTACATCTCAATCATAGGATTATCTTTTACTACCTGTTCAAAGGGTTTGTAATATTCTTGGTTGTTCATACTTACTATAAGCGTATTATCCTTATCATAACCTAGATCCATTTCATTTTGAAAAATTGCATTCTGAGCAAATAATACTCCTGATACCAGAGCTAAAACAGATACAAAAAACTGAAATGCAAGCAAGAATTTTGAAAACCTGTTTCTTCCACTTAACTTCAATTTATCTCTAAATATTTTTACAGGATTAAATTTACTAACATAAAAAGCGGGATATGCACCGGCTAATATTGCTGTAACCATCCACAAAGCAATCATGAATACTATTAAGGAAGGTTCTTCCTTAATACTCATAATAAGTTCCATATTCGGCCACATAGCCGAATATTTTGGCACCAAAAATCCGGCTATAAAAACACCAATGATTATTGCAAAAAGACTTACAATCAAATTCTCACTTATAAACTGTATAATAATATGTTTGCGTAAACCACCAAAAACTTTTCTCAGCCCTATTTCTTTTAGTCTTTTACCTGCAAATGAGATAGCAGAATTCATAAAATTAAAAGCAGCAATTATGAGTATAAGGATTGCCATAATTGGAGGCGCTGTAACTGCTGCCGGATGAAAACTTCTCCACATCCATTCAGCCCATACATCCATATCATCTGCTCTGTCCTTTAATGATTTAACAAAAAATGAAGTTATCTTCCAGTTTTCCATTGCACTATTCTGCACAGGAATATATTTTTCTAGTTGCTTATTTATCTCTGGTATGTTTCCCTGGTCTTTAATTAAGAGAAAAGTAGCAGCTACCCATCCTTCCCAACTATGTTCTTCAATCTCCCACATATCAATAAAATTCTCAAGCCGAGTCAGAATATCATATCGAAAACTATTGTTAAGAGGTAAAGTTTTAAATACTCCCTTTACGATAAACGTATACTCTTCATTCTTATCATTAAAAATAGATATTACCTTACCTAAAGGGTCATCATCTCCGAAATAAATCTCTGCAATTCTTTCACTAATTAAAACATTTCCTTTTTCCTTTAATGCATTTTTATCCCCTTTAATAATTTGTTCTGTAAAAACATTAAAAAAGTTATTATCTGCATATCCAATTCGTTTATTGAATATATTCTCACCATATTTCACTGGGGAAGATGAACTTCTATAACGGCATATTTCATCTACACCAGATAAATCTTGTTTAATAAGAGGTGCAAGGGAAAATGGAGAAATACCATATTCTTGTTGTCGATCCTGAATTTCCCTGGTAATATTTATTTTGTAAATATTACTATAATTCTCATACATTTTATCCCAGTCGGCATCATACTTATTATTTAAATAAGCAGTAATACATAATGCCAATGCAACTGCTAAACCTAAAATATTTATACCTACAAACAGAAAGTTTTTCCATAAATATCGAAGGGAAATAATTAAGTAATTTTTAAACATATGGTTTGAGTATTAAGTGAATAAATTAACCTGATAATGATCCAACATTACAAAGACTTTGCCAGAAACAGAAAATAAACGTATTGAACCAGCAATTTAATGTAATGAATTGTAATTTTTTATGATTCTTTATTTTTCGATAAATACAATTTTTATGATACCCTTTCATACCCCCAAATTTAACAAATAAATATTTCCTCTTATCATAACAATTAAAAACCCCAATTATTTTTTAATTATAATAAAAGACGTTAAAGAACCTTAAAATGTTACAATTTTATATTCCCCCTTTTTTTCATATAATTGCAACCTGAAAAATTGGATAATCAAACACTTATAATTGAATACTCTTTGGGGGTAAGAATTCAATTAAGTGTTTATTTTAATGAAGAGTAATATACCTAATAACTACATGACTATAAGAAAAAAGCTAAGACAGTTTGTAAATAACAAGTGTACGCCAAAACAAAAGGAAGAGATAATGAGTTGGGCCTGTGATAATAGAGACAGGGATGAAACAAATGAATCTTTAATCGAAATATGGAATAGTGACGAGAAATATGAATTTGACAAAAACAAAGTACTTGAGGAATTGGAAACACATTTGTCTCAAGAAATCAAAAAGGCCTTAAAAAGGAAAAAACGTAATCTATATAAAGTAATCGGTATTGCTGCATCTTTCTTCCTTTTATGTTCAATAAGTTTCATAATATTTAAGCAAGGCATCATCACAAACAATCAATCAATTGCATTTATTGAAAAATATGTCCCATATGGTGAAAAGCTTGAACTTGTTTTGCCTGACAGTACAATATTGTATGCGAATTCGGGAAGTACTGTAAAATACCCAGAGTTTTTTAATGGCAAAACACGCGAAGTATATATTGAAGGTGAAGTATTTTTTATTGTACAACCTAATTACAATAAACCATTCATTGTGAAAACCGGTGATATAAATGTACAAGTTTTAGGAACTTCATTCAATATTACAGCATACGATAAAAATATTGAAACAACTTTAATCACAGGGAAAGTAGAAATATACAAACACAAAAAAAACAAACCGCGTGAAAAAATAGAGTTAACACCGGGACAAAAAGCAACATATAATAGTAAAAAGGATAGTTTCTCAATAAAAGAAGTAGATACAAATTATACTACAGCCTGGAAAGATGGTTACCTTATTTTTGATAATCAACCATTACAGGAAATTGTTAATAGGCTGGAACGCTGGTATAATGTAAAGATCAATATTGAGGATAAAGAGTTATTTGCTAATTCTTATACATCCAACATACGACACGAAACAATTGTAGAAGTACTTAACCTAATTGAGCTAACAACTCCGATAATTTACGAGTTTGAAGAAAACAAAATAACCATTAGAAAAAAATGAGAATAAAATTTTGGATAATATTAATAATATCCACTATATCCTTTAACATATTTGGCAAAAAGGATACTCTCTGGACACCTCAAGACATTATTTATCAAGAACAAATAAAATCTGCCCAAACAGATCCATCGGGTAAATTTATTATTTGGTACAAAACCGTGCCAAATAAAAGCAAAAATTTTTATACCCGTGACCTTTACTTAACTAATACAAATACAGAAAAAACAATCAGATTAACTCATAATTATGAGATTGAAAATCAAATGTTTGGCAATGCGAATAGTTTTATAACTGCACCTGATGGAAGTAAAATTTATTATATTCTAAATAAGAAAGGTAAAAGTATTTTATTCTCTATTAAATTGAGTGGAGGAATTTCTGAAGTTGTGGATAGTTTTAAAACTTCGATTTCTAACATAAAAATGTTAGGAAAAGATAATATATGTTTTATTTCAAATGAGAATAAAAATTTATCCTCCATTAAAAAAGAACAATCAAAAGATGATGTAACAGTAATAGAATCATTTGATGAATTCTTTCCAACGCGCATTTTTTCATATAATACAAAAACAAAAACAGTTAAAAGATTAACTAATAATGAATATCCTATAATGAGTTATGCTGTTTCGCCCAATGCTTCCATGATTATTACTTCACATGTTTTATCTCCAAGTTTTTCGGCCGATGGAAAACCGGACCCAGAATACTATTTATGGGATCTAAAAAATGGAAAATCAACTCAAATCTTAGAAAATAGTAAATTCTTTAATCTTCATGGGTTCTCATTTACTAATGATAATCAAGGTTTTTATTTTATCAACGTAAAATTGAATGACCTTGTATATAAAAGTTACGGGATTTCAATACCATATTACTTTGATATAGCAAGTATGAAAACTTTTAAGTTACCAATAAATTGGGAAAATGGTATCAATGACCGTACATTATATCTTGATGGCAATAATCTTTTTCTTAACTTATCAGCGGGCCCTGTAAATAAACCAGTATATATTGAAAAGAAAGACTTAACCTGGAAAGTAAAACAATTAAACAATACTGATTTCAATAATAATTATATCACACTGTTCAATGTTAAAAAGAATATTATAGTATATAGTGTATCAAATGCATCAAAATCATTCGAATTTAAATATTCTTTCTTTGAAAATGGGAAAAAGCAAGTTGATATCTCTGAAGGCAAAACTTTAGCAAAAATTAACTCGCATTTAAATCAAAAACCAAAAGCCAAGACTGAAATAATATATTGGACAGGAGCTTTAAATGAGAAGGTTAATGGAATACTCTACTACCCATTAAATTATGATGCAAGTAAACAGTATCCTTTGGTAGTAGCTATTCATGGTGGGCCTGCCGCAGTGGATCAAGATAATTGGAATGAATCATGGGCATACACCCCTCACCTGTACGCACAAAAAGGTGCATTTGTTTTAATGCCAAATTATCATGGATCTGGTAATCATGGGCTTGATTTTTTGGAATCTATTAAAAAAAGATATTATGATTACGAATTGCTTGATATTGTAAGAGGAATAGATTATTTAAATACAAAGGGTTTAATTAAAATGGACAAATTAGCTACCGTGGGCTGGTCAAATGGAGCTATTTTATCAACTGCACTTACCGTTGAATATCCTGATCTATTTAAAGCTGCTATTTCAGGATCGGGTGATGTAAACTGGACTTCTGATTATGGTAGATGTAGATTCGGAGTAACTTTTGATCAAAGTTATTTTGGTGGAGCACCTTGGGACAATGTGAATGGGAAAACTTACAATGAAGCCTATATACTAAAATCTCCATTATTTGAAATGGAAAAAGTTACTACTCCCACACTTATTATAATGGGAAGTGACGATGACAATGTTCCCCGTGACCAGGCATGGGAACATTATCGTGCTTTACAACAAATAGGAAAAACTGATGTAAGATTTATATGGATTCCTGGCGAGAAACACGTATTAAATAAAATTTCTCACCGCTTAAGAAAAGTAGATGAAGAAATAGCTTGGTTAGATAAATATTTATTTGACACAAATGTAAATAGGCCAAAAACAATCAAAGAAGGTTCTCCAATTTCTTTGGAAATGCAAAAAAATAAACTAAAATCCCATCAAGGAAATTATGGAATATTTAAAGATGGTATTCTTCAACCAGAACTCATAACCCTTGAAGAAGGGAAAACTCAAATAGGGAAATTGGAAATCACAAATGCTCAATATAAAGAATTCTATCCTGCATATAATTATCCTAAAGGTCAAGCCAATTATCCGGCATATAGCATCACTGTTGAAAATATTGAAAGTTATTTAATCTGGTTAACAAAAAAAACAGGGAGAAAATATCGTTTGCCCAATAAAATAGAAGCCCAAAAATTGGAAAAGTTGGCAAAAAAGAATATTTTAACAGAAAATAATTTGAATATGTGGGCAGGCTATGAAGTACCTTTTGATGAACTGGAATTGTTTAAGCAAGAAACAGATATTTTGAATCTCCAGTTAATAAAATCGGTTGGAAGTTATAAGCCCATAAAATTCAAAGATCAATTTATATATGATTTGGGAGGAAATGTTTCAGAATATTATAAAGATGGTACTCAAATAGGCAAATTCGGTTTTAGTGCCTACGATTATTATGACTCATATTCCAGTGATTTAGGCAAATTATCAAATCATACCGGATTTAGGGTTGTTAAAACTCTTTGAGTCACATGTATAGGTTATCTTAGTTAGAACGTGGAAAAAAACAAGTTAAATGAAAGGGAACCACTTTTAATCAAAAAGTTGATTAAAAGTGATTCTTATGCCTTTAAGGAAATTTTTGACTTATACGGACAGAAAGTTTTTTATTTTGCCCGCAAATTTTCCATTCCGGAACAAGAAGCCGAATGTATTGTACAAGATATTTTTTTGAAACTTTGGGAATGTAGAAAGGAACTAGAAAAAGACACATCTTTGAGTGCTTTTCTTTTTACTTTAACAAAAAATAAGGTATTAAACTTATATCGTAAAAGGAAAAATGAAATGCGATACATTATGGAAATTCGAAATATATTTAGTCAATCTCATAATCAAACAGAGAGTTCTATAATATATTCTGATCTCTCAAACTTAGCAATGCAACAGATAAATAAATTACCACAACGCAGAAAACAAATATATTACCTAAAAAAAATCAAAGGCTTAAGCAATAAAGAAATTTCAGAAAAATTAAACATATCAATAAAAACTGTTGAAAATCAGATGACTTTAGCTATTAAATTTATGACCAGCTTTTCTGATAAACATTTGCAATTTTAGTTTATTAGTTTTGAATTCTAATAGCTATCTTAAAATATTAAAAATACCATCAGGAGTTAGTTTTTAAAAACCCCAAACAAGCTACTTAGTTAAAAATTAAAAGATTATTAATTTAAATAGGTTTTATTAAATTTATGGGCTATAAATTATAAAAAAATCAAGCAAAACTAATGTGATAATGAATTTGAAGTATTTAATTACATTTATTAATTTAAATTTTATCCTGCCCTTGATATTAATACTTGTAGTTATTTCCTCAGTTTCAGCTAAAACTAATTAGTTGCAAGACACCTTACTTAACCTAAACTTTAAAGATGCTTCTCTTGAGAATGTTTTAAAAGAAATTGAAACCCAAAGTGAATATCGTTTTTTTTATAATACTAAAAAAATAGATGTTTCTCAAAAAATCAGTATAACTGCAAATTCCATTACTATTTTTGAGGTACTAAATCAACTCAAAGAACAAACCTTAATTAACTTTGAGATTGTCGATAAACAGATTGTCCTCACTTATTTAGAAAAAGTTAATGAAGCATCTTCTTTAAAGCCAGATTCAATAATTACAATCAAAGGCTTAGTTACAGATTTTGAAACAAACGAACCCATTCCTGGAGTTACTGTAATTACACAAGAGAATAACATATCAGGCACAGCCACAGATATAAATGGAGAATATAGTATATCTGTATCCAAACTTACAATTGCATTAGTTTTTAGTTGTGTGGGTATGAAGCAACAAACTATTGATATAAATAATGAAACTGAAATTAATGTACAATTGCGGCCTGAACAATTAAAATTAGATGAAATAATTATAATCGGTTACGGTAGTCAAATAAAATCAGAATTAACCGGATCAATAGTTAAAGTAAATACTGAAAATCTAAATGAAATACCTGTACACAGTATTGAATCAGCCTTGCAAGGAAAAACCTCTGGTATATTTATCCAGCAATCCAGTGGCCGTTTAGGTGAAGATATATCTATACAAGTTAGAGGTGCTTCCTCTATTTCCGCTAGCAATCAGCCATTATTTGTAATTGATGGAGTACCCATAATCAATCAGGATATAGCAAATTCAAATAATCACCCTACCAATCCATTATCTAATATTGACTTCAACAATATTGAATCATTACAAATTTTAAAAGATGCATCAGCTGCTGCAATTTATGGTTCAAGAGCATCAAATGGAGTAGTTATTATAACTACAAAAACTGGAAAAACAGGGAAAACAAAATTTGCTGCAAATTTATCCAGAGGTTGGAGCCAGCCAACTAATAAAATGGAATTTTTAAGCTCGGTGCAATATCTGGAACTTTTAAATGAATCTTATGACAATGCCGCAGATAATATGGGTTATTTTGAAGGACTATCAAAAGAAGAATGGTTTGATTCTAAAGTAAATGGATGGAGAGAAGAGGGAAATTACAATTGGCAAAATAAATCATTTCAAGATGCTCAATCAATCAATATGAATCTGAATGCAAGTGGTGGAAATGAAAAGATTACATATTATACAGGCATATCGTATACTAATAAGGATGGTATTTTATTAGGAAATCATTATGACAGATACAATGGGAATTTAAATTTATCTGTAAATACCACTGAAAAAATATCTTTTGGGATGAGCAATTCATTCACACATAGCAGCCTTGACAGGCTACCTAATGATGATGCTTTTGCTAATCCAATGCAACTTGTAGCCATGCCGAGCGTAACTCCGTTTATTGATCCCAGCACAGGAGAATATAATTCAAATACATTGTATTACAATGCTTTAATTTCATCAGTTCATGCAAATGAAAATACTGTAACCAATCATGGTATTGGAAATATTTATGCAAATATTGAAATATTCTCCAACTTAAGTTTTAGAAGTGAATTTGGTTATGATCTGTTGAATCAAGAAGAAAGAAATTATTGGGGAAGCCAAACCAATACAGGAACTCCATCTGGGAAAATTCTAAGTAGAGATGTTAGAGTATTGAATTATAACCTAAATAATTATTTTTCCTATAAGCTAAATTTTCAAGATATTCATAATATTGAGCTTGTTGCCGGTATGTCGTACCAAGAATCAGATTTAGATTTTTTCTCGCTATACGGGAAGAATCTTTCTAACGACTATTTTCATGTTGTAAGTGCAGCTTCCGAAGTATTAGAATATTCTGGATATGGAGAAGCATATAGCTATATTTCTTATTTTGGCAGGAGCAATATTAAACTTAATAACAAATATCTAATTTCCTTAAGTGGCCGTATTGATGAATCGTCAAGATTTGGAGCAAATAATAAATATGCATTTTTCCCTGCTATTTCAGCAGGATGGATTATGTCAAAAGAAAAAATTCTTGAGAAAAATAAAATTGTAAGTTTCTTAAAAATTAGAGGTAGCTACGGAGTAACTGGAAATTCCGAAATATCAAACTATGCTTCCTTAGGTTTGTATGAGACATCAAACTACGCAGGAATTTCCGGATTAAAACCTTTAAGACTTGAAAGTCTTGATTTAAAATGGGAAACCACAACTCAATATGATATTGGTTTAGATTTTGGATTTCTCAATAATAGAATTTCCGGTGAAATTGACTATTATTATAAACTCACTACTGATTTATTGCTTAATAGAACACTACCTGCAATGTCAGGTTATTTATCTGTTATGGAAAACGTGGGTAAATTAGAAAATAGTGGTTTTGAGTTTGCTTTAAACAGTAGCAATCTGTCAGGAAAGTTTCAATGGAATACTAATTTCAATATTGCATTTAATGAAAATAAAGTATTAAATGTTAATGGAACTGATATCATAAGTGAATGGCCTGCAATTAATCGGGTACGTGAAGGTGAAGAAATTGGGGTTTTTATTATGCGAAAATATGCAGGTGTCGACCCGCAAACCGGTGATGCTTTATACTATATTTCTGCGGATAACAATCTAACTACATCAGATTATAATTTAGCTGAGTTACAAATTGTAGGATCTCCTAATCCAGACTTTATTGGCGGTATTACAAATAATTTTAAATACAATAATATCGACTTAAGCTTTTTATTCAGTTTTGTATATGGAAATGAAATATTTAACTATAGTGGCAGATACTATTCAAACAATATGAACTGGTTTGATAACCAAACTTTAGATCAGCTTAATCGTTGGCAAAATCCTGGAGATATAACAGATATTCCAAGAGCAGAATTAAGTTCTGCTAACGGCAGTGGAGTTTCTTCCAGATGGCTACAAGATGGATCCTATTTACGATTAAAAAATATAACTTTGGGGTATAACTTTCCGGGAAATTATATTTCCAAAATAAAATTAGAAAAATTTAGAATATATCTTTCAGTTCAAAATCTTTTAACTTTTACTAAATACGATGGTTGGGACCCAGAAGTAAATTTATTAGGGCTCGGGAGAAGTACTCAAAATAAGAATATTATTAAAGGTGTTGCATATTATACAGTCCCACAGGCAAAAACATTTATGATTGGACTTAAAATTGAGTTTTAGCATGAAGACATTCAGGATATATATATTACTTTTAACGTTACTCCTATCACTAATTAATTGTGATAATAAATTGGATATTGAACCAGAGCTTTTTCTTGACTCTGATGCTATAATGAATAACTCGGATAATATCCAAAGTACTCTTATGGGGGCATATGATGAATTAAGAGGAAATGGTGAATTATATGCTTTATACTTTAATGTATATGCAGAAATGTTAGCTTCTACCGGTGATTTATCATTTATTGGGACAGGGCTTACTGTTCAAGAGTTTATTCCAAAAGAAATTACTATTAATAATATTTGGGTAGAAAGAACCTGGATAAAGGCCTATAAAATAATTAATATATTAAACTTAATAATTGATAATATTGAATATGTTGATGAAAGTGAAAGAAATAGAGTGCATGGGGAAGCTTTATGTATGCGTTCGATGCTTTATTTTGATATGACAAGATTTTATGGGTCTCCTTATGTTAGCGGACAAATAAACAATCAGTTAGCAGTTCCTTTAATTTTAACACCAACTTACTCTCCTGATGATGCAGTTATTACAACAAGAAGCCCCGTTGAAACAATTTATAATAAAGTAATTGAAGATCTTTTATCTGCTAAATCCTTATTGGAGGATTATGAGACTAATGGTACTAACCTGTCAACATATGCAGCGAGCGCAATCTTAGCCCGTGTATACTTACAAAAGGGAAGTTATGAATTAGCAGCCCAAGAAGCAAACTACATAATTTCTTCAAGAAATTATTCTTTAACATCTATACCCCTTGAAGCATTTAATAATGAGAATAATTCTTCTGAAGACATATTTGCCATTCAACAAACTGTTACTAGCAGTACTTCCGGGCTGCCTAATCTTTATGCCAGCTTATCAGGAACAGGAAGAGGTGATATAAATATTAATCCTGCATTTTTGAATAACTATGAAGTTGGTGACCTAAGGGGAGGTTTTCAGGATAATCTTGCATCTTCAGCGACTATAGATAATATAACAGAAATGTATTATAGAGGAATAGGAACATTGGTTAATAGCGGGGGTATAAATCTTGCAAAATTTGGCAATCAGTATTCTAACATTGTTGTTATAAGATTAGCAGAAATGTATTTAGTAAGGGCAGAAGGCAACTTTGAGGCAGGGACAAATCATGGAGATACTCCTTTGAATGATATAAATCTTATCAGGAGAAGAGCTAATGCAACTCCAATCTCAGGTCCTATTACCCGTAATGATATTAGAAAAGAAAGACTGTTAGAATTGGCATTTGAAGGCTTTCGGCTTCATGATTTAAAAAGATGGCAACAGAATATTGGCTTATTATCTTTTGACGCACCCAATTTGGTTCTTCCTATACCTGAAAGAGAAATTGAAGCATCAAATGGAATATTAGTACAAAATGAAGGATATTAAATCAAAAAGCGATCTCAAAATTAAGACCGCTTATAATAATACAGCATTAATTTTATTTACAATTTCTTTTTAACCTCAACCTCCTGATAACCCTCTACAATATCCCCTACTTTTATATCGTTGAAATTCTCTACATTCAAACCGCATTCGTAGCCAGATACAACTTCCTTAACATCATCTTTGAATCGTTTTAGTGATCCCAATTCTCCTGTATATATAACAATACCGTCACGTATTACACGAACTCTTGTATTTCTGGTAATTTTTCCTTCTTTAACCATACATCCAGCCACTGTACCGGTCTTCTTTATTTTAAATACATCCCGTACCTCAACAGTTGTGACTATTTCCTCTTTAATGTCAGGTGAAAGCATTCCCTCCATTGCATCACGTACTTCGTTTATGGCATCATAAATTATAGAATATAATCTAATATCAATTTCCTCTTTTTCAGCCAATTTACGAGCATTCATTGAAGGACGTACCTGAAATCCAATTATAATTGCATTTGATGTTGCTGCTAATAATACATCAGATTCAGAAATTTGACCTACACCTTTATGTATTATATTTACCTGAATTTCTTCAGTTCCTAATTTAATTAATGAATCAGACAGTGCTTCGATAGAGCCATCCACATCACCTTTAACTATAATGTTAATCTCCTGGAAGTTCCCAATTGCTATACGTCTTCCAATTTCATCAAGTGTAATATGCTTTTGCGTTCGTAAACTTTGTTCTCGTTGAAGCTGTTCGCGTTTATTTGTAATTTCACGAGCTTCTTTATCACTATCCATTACATTAAACTTATCACCTGCCTGAGGTGCTCCGTTTAAACCAAGGATTTGGACAGGGCTTGATGGGCCAGCCTCCTCAATTCGTTTTCCCCTTTCATTATACATTGCTTTAACATGCCCGAAATAACTTCCCGCAAGTATAACATCACTTATTCTCAATGTTCCTGCTTCAACCAAAATTGTTGAAATATATCCTCTTCCTTTATCAAGCTCTGACTCAATCACTGTACCTAAGGCTCTTTTATCCGGATTTGCCTTAAGCTCTAATAACTCAGATTCAAGCAATACTTTTTCTAATAATAAATCAACATTAGTTCCTTGTTTAGCTGAAATATCCTGTGATTGGTATTTCCCTCCCCATGCTTCAACAAGATAATTCATATTTGCTAACTCTTCCTTAATTTTTTCTGGATTTGCCCCAGATTTATCAATCTTATTAATTGCAAAAATAATAGGTACTCCAGCTGCACTTGCATGATTTATTGCTTCTACTGTTTGCGGCATTACGTTATCGTCGGCCGATACCACAATAATAACTACATCTGTTACCTGCGCTCCCCTGGCACGCATTGCTGTAAATGCTTCGTGACCCGGAGTATCGAGAAAGGTAATTGTTTTTCCATTATCCAATTTTACACTATACGCTCCAATATGCTGAGTTATGCCACCAGCCTCCCCGGCTATTACATTTGCTTTTCGCACATAATCTAACAATGATGTTTTTCCATGGTCAACATGTCCCATTACAGTAACAATAGGAGATCGAGGCAGTAATTGTTCATCTTCATCGGTAACTTCTTTAATCGCTTCCTGAACTTCAACACTAATAAATTCAACCTTATAATTGAACTCATCAGCAACCAAGGCCATTGTTTCAGCATCAAGCCTTTGGTTTATAGAAACTAGTAACCCCATATTCATGCATACAGATATTACATCTGTTGCAGGAACTTCCATCATGCTGGCAAGTTCATTTACTGAAACAAATTCTGTTACCTTAAGAATTTGCTTCTCTGCTTCTTGCTTTTCAAGTTCCTCTTGTTGCTTTTGGCTTATCGCATCACGTTTTTCTTTTCTATATTTAGCTCCTTTCGATTTCCCTTTAGCTGTTAATCTTGCAAGCGTATCTTTAATCTGCTTTTGAACATCCTCCTCACTTACTTCAGGACGCAATTGCCTTTTCTTCTTTTTCTTTGATTTAAAATGTTCCCTGTCCTTTTTCTTTTCTGTAGATGCACTTCCTTCTGTCTTCTTATCTACCTCTACTCTACCTCTATCTTTATGTATCCTTTTACGCTTCTTTTTCTTATTCTTTTGCTCATCAGATGATGCTATCGGTTCTTTTTTCTTTTCTTTAGGAGGCTCCGGCAAGTTTATTTTTCCAACAACAGTTGGTCCTGAAAGTTTTTTTATCTCAGATTTATATAGTCCTTGATCTTTTTTAGTTGTTGTACCTTCATCCTTCCCCTCAACTCCCACTTCTTTTGCAGTAGTTTCTTCTTGGGGTTTTTCTTTTACTTCATCTTTTTTCTTTTTTTGTTCTGCAAATTTTCGCTCTTCCTCTTTTTGTTTCTTTGTCTTTTTATCTGGCCTGGTTTTTTGGTTTATAGAAGCTAAATCAATTTTGCCAACTACTTTTAATTTCTCATTTGCCTCATCATCCTCTATACTTTGTTGACTTTCATCATTTTTTTCTTTATCAGCAGATTTTGATTCTTCTTTGATTTCCGGCTCTTGGTTCTTTGTTTCTTTTTCAATTATAGGCTTAGTAGTAATACTTGCATCCTTAATAGTTATTTCTTCCTCAGTATTAAAAGCATCCTCAACATCTCCATCTTTTTCTTCAATATCTTGACCTTCTTCATCAATATCATTTATTGATATTGCCTCATTCTTTGTTCGGAACTGATGCAAGTTCAATTTTTCCGATTCCTTCTTAACATTTAAATCAGAACTATATTCACGAACTAATAATTCATAAAGTTCCGGCGATATCTTTGTATTAGGATTTGAATCAATATCAAAACCCTTCTTCTGAAGGAATTCGATTATTGTAGATATTCCAACATTGAATTCCCTTGCTGCTTTGCTAAGCCTTGTTGCTTTTCCTGTTACCATATTTTATTACTAAACCAATATTTTATTTCAATATAAAATATATGCGAATTTATGACTATTAAAACAAATTATTCAAATTCCGATTTAAAAATTTTAATAATCTCATCGACTGTTTCCTCTTCTAAATCAGTTCTTTTAATCAAATCTTCTCTTGATAATTCTAAAACACTTTTTGCAGTATCACAACCTATAGCTTTAAGAGCGTCAAGTATCCAAGCTTCAACCTCATCTGCAAATTCATCAATACCAACATCTTCATCATCTTCTTCTTCAGTTTCGCGATAAACATCAATCTCATATCCGGTTAATTGGCCAGCTAATTTTATATTTAAACCTCCTTTACCAATTGCTAATGATACTTCTTCAGGTAAAAGGTAAACATCAGCACGCTTATCGTCCTCATTAATCTTTATTGATAGAATTTTCGCAGGACTTAGAGCTCTTTGAATATATAATTGTGTATTATTTGTAAAGTTTATAACATCAATATTCTCATTTTTCAATTCGCGCACTATACCATGTATTCTTGACCCTTTCATCCCCACACATGCTCCAACAGGATCAATTCTCTCATCGTATGATTCTACAGCTACTTTTGCTCTTTCTCCTGGTATTCTAACAATATTTTTTATAGTTATTAATCCATCAAATATTTCCGGAACTTCCAATTCAAATAATCTTTCAAGAAATACCGGTGATGTTCTTGATAAAATTATTAATGGATTGTTGTTCTTCATTTCAACTCTTACTACTACCGCTCGAATAGTATCACCCTTCCTAAAATAATCAGAAGGAATTTGTTCTGTTTTTGGCAATATCAGTTCATTCCCCTCATCGTCAATAATAAGAATTTCCTTTTTCCAAACCTGGTAAACTTCACCCGTTACAATATCACTAATCTTATCTTTATATTTATTATAAATATTATTCTTCTCCAGGTCTAAAATTCTGTTAGTAAGATTTTGTCTTAATGCCAGTATTGCTCTTCTTCCAAAATCAAGAAGTTTAACCTCGTCAGTTACTTCTTCACCAACCTCATAATCTTCATCTATCTTTTTTGCCTCTTTAAGCGTTATTTGGAGATTTGGGTCTTCTAACTTCTTATTCTCAACAACTTCTCGATTCCTCCAAATTTCAAAATCCCCTTTATCTATATTAATGATGACGTCAAAATTTTCATCAGTTCCATATTTTTTAAGTAACATGTTCCGAAAAACATCTTCAAGAACTGTCATCATTGTAGCACGATCAATATTCTTTAACTCTTTAAACTCTGAGAATGTGTCGATTAAATTCAAATTATCCATCTTACTTTACATGTTTAACTTTTTACTTAAACTTAATTATTATCTTAGTTGATTTAACTTGATCAAAAGAAAAATGATACTTTTCAATAATATCTTGTTTTTTCTTTTTCCCTTCAATTTTTATTTTTTTTGATTCCTTAATTTCAAATCCATCTTCTGAAACATTTGAAAGTATTCCTTTTATTTTAATACCTTCATTTGTTATTGTCTCAATCTCCTTCCCAAAATACTTATTATATTGTTGAATTACTTTAAAAGGTTCAGATAATCCGGGAGAAGCTACCTCCAATTCAAAATCTTCTTCCTCTCTATCTAAATTATTTTCAACCAACCTGCTAATCTCAACACAATCATTAATTGAAAACCCATCGATACTATCAATTTCAATATTAATCTTATTGGATGAACTAGCTTTTATATCAACAACAAATGCATTTTTCTCTTTAATTACATTCCTAATTATATTTTGTATTCTTTCTTTAGTAATCATCTTTTATTGGTCAATAATAAAGGGGACAATGTCCCCTTACACGAATCAAGCATATTGGCGCAAAAGTAAAAATAATCCTTTAAACCACAAAATTATTTGCCTGAAAATTAGGGCAATTTAATGATATTGAGCTATAAAATGGAAATCTTAGCTTAATTTTATTCAAAATATGTTATTTTCTTAAACCGATAAGTATATCTGGGAAATTGCTTATTTTCTTGTATTTTTGTTTTGGGATAAATAAAATTTTAGTGACAATTAACTGGCAAAATAAGCGTAAGATAGTAAACGACCCTGTATACGGATTTATAAATATTCCTTCAGAGATAGTTTATGATGTAATTGAACACAAGTATTTTCAAAGACTGAGACGTATTAAACAGCTCGGACTTAGTGAATATGTATATCCTGGTGCAGTGCATACCAGGTTTCAGCATACTTTAGGAGCCTTGCATTTATCAAATTCTGCAATCAATATACTTCGTTTAAAGAATATTGAAATAACCGAAGAAGAAGAAGAAGCTGTTAATTTAGCAATTTTATTGCATGACATAGGACACGCCCCTTTATCACATACACTTGAAAAAGTTATAATTAAAGAATTAGGGCATGAGGAACTCTCTTTGTTATTTATGGAAGTTTTGAATGAAGAATTTAATGGAAAGTTAGGTTTAGCCATTCGAATTTTTAAGAATCAGTATCATAAAAAATTCTTACATCAACTAGTTTCAAGTCAGCTTGATGTGGATAGACTCGATTATTTAAGACGAGACAGTTTTTATACTGGTGTTTCTGAAGGTGTTATAGGTTCTGATAGAATTATTAAGATGTTGAATGTAGCAAATGACCAATTAGTTGTCGAAGCCAAAGGGATTTATTCAATTGAGAAATTTTTAATTGCCCGTTGGTTAATGTATTGGCAAGTTTATCTTCATAAAACAGTAGTGTCAACTGAACAACTTCTGCTCAAGATTTTTAAAAGAGTTCGTTATTTGTTAGATAACAAAGAAGAAGTATTCTTAACCAAGGAACTAGAATTCTTTTACAAATATTATGATAGTTCACATATAAAAACTGTTTTAGAAAATTTCTCTGCCATTGACGATACAGATATTATTACATTAATTAAAAATTGGACTAACAGTGATGATACAACTTTATCAGAACTATCAAAAAGACTTATAAATAGAAAATTACTAAGAATAGAGATACAAGATGAACCTTTCGATACACAAAAAATATCAATATTAAAGAAAAAAGCTTCTGAAAATCTTGGCCTACATGATGGCGAGTTAGATTACTTTGTTTTTACAAGCCATATAAGTAAAAATGCATATAGTGCTTTTGATGATAAAATCCAGATTTTATATAAAAATGGGGAAGTTGCAGATATTGTAGAAGCATCAGATACGTTAAATACATCAGTATTATCAAAGACTGTTCGCAAACATTTTTTATGTTATCCGAAAGAAATTAACTGAAACTAGTATATAAATACTACTTTTGCATTTTAATTAAAAATAATAAGCATGGAATTTACAGCCAAAGCTATTGCAGAGTTTTTAAAAGGAGAAATTGTAGGCGATCCTGAAATTAAAGTACACAATGTAGCTAAAATTGAAGAGGCAAAGCCAGGAACATTAGCCTTTCTGGCAAATCCAAAGTATAACAAATACTTGTATACAACTGAGGCTTCAATTGTACTAATAAATAAAGATCAGGAAATAGAAAAAAATGTTAAGGCAACATTAATTAAAGTTGATAATACATACGAAAGTTTTGCTAAATTGCTTGAGTTGGCTGAGCAAGCAAAACCAGTAAAAGAAGGGGTAAGTTCTTTAGCATTTGTCGAGAAATCGGCAAAAATTGGAAATCACGTTTACATTGCGCCCTTTGTGTATATTGGCGAAAATGTTGTAATTGATGATAACGTTCAATTGTACTCCCATGTTTTTGTTGGTGATAATGTAATAATTAAAAATAATACCGTATTAAATTCAGGTGTAAAAGTGTACCACGAATGTGTTATAGGTAAGAATTGCATTATTCATGCAGGTGCTGTTATTGGTTCAGATGGGTTTGGTTTTGCGCCTGATGAAAATAATGTTTATCGTAAGATACTTCAGTTAGGAAATGTAATTATTGAAGATAATGTTGAAGTTGGTCCAAACACTACTATCGACAGGTCAACCATGGGATCTACTTTTATTAGAAAGGGAGTAAAACTCGATAGTTTGAATCAAATTGCACATAATGTAGATGTTGGAGAAAATACAGTAATTGCAGCGCAAAGTGGAATTGCAGGTTCATCAAAAATTGGAAAAAACTGCCAGCTTGGTGGGCAATCGGGTGTGGCTCCACACATAGAAATAGCTGACGGAGTACGGGTCGTTCCACAGTCAGGTATCCCAAATACAATAAAGGAACCCGGAAGTATCGTAATGGGTACCCCGGCGTTTAATATTAGAGAATTCCAAAAATCATTTATAGTTTATAAACAACTTCCTGATTTATTCAAAAGGGTGAAGCAGTTAGAAAATGAATTAAGTAAGTTAAAAGGGAGTGAATAAGTTGCTAATGAAGAGTTTGTGAATTATATTCGAAAATTCATTAGCATAACTTATCAAGATTTTTGTAATTTGGGGCGATTTTTTATTATTGGTATATAATTTAACAATTTAATATAATGTCAAATCAACAAAAAACGATTAAAGAATCTGTTTCTTTAAAAGGGAAAGGTTTACATACTGGTTACGATGTGGAGATAACTTTTCGTCCGGCACCGGTTAACCATGGATTTAAATTTCAAAGAATTGATCTAGAAGGCAAACCAATTATATCAGCTGTTGTCGATAATGTAGTTGAAACATCAAGGGGTACTACATTGGAAGAAAATGGAGTGCAGATTCATACAATTGAACACGTATTAGCATCTCTTGTTGGTTTGGAGCTTGACAATATTTTAATGGAATTCACCGGTCCCGAAGCACCAATTCTTGATGGAAGTTCAATTAAATATGTAGAGGCTTTAAATAAGGCAGGTTATGTTGAGCAGGATGCAGAAAAAAATTATTACATTATAAAGGAGCGTACAGTTTTTCAAGATGAAAAAAACAATATAGAAATTGTAGCATACCCTGATGACCATTTTTCGGTTGATGTTATGGTGGATTATAATTCAAAAGTTTTAGGCCACCAATATGCTTCGTATCATCCGACGCACGATTTTGAAAAAGAAATAGCCCCTTCACGAACATTTGTATTTTTCCATGAACTTGAAGTTCTTTTAAAGAACAACTTAATTAAAGGTGGCGATTTACAAAATGCTATAGTTATTATGGAAAATGAGGTGCCTCAAGAAGAATTAGATAGAATGGCAGACCTATTCAACAAACCTCACGTAAAAGTAAAAGAAGGAGTTTTAAATAATGTAGATTTACGCTATAGCAATGAGCCTGCACGTCATAAGTTGCTTGATGTATTGGGAGATTTGTCACTAATAGGAAGGCCTATTTTGGGGAAAATTGTGGCATCACGCCCAGGACATTTTGCAAACACTCAGTTTGCAAAAGTTATTAAGGAAAATATTAAGAAAGAATTATCAAGAATTGCAATACCAAAATACGATCCTAACGAAAAACCAGTATATGATATTAATCAAATTAAGGGTTTACTTCCTCATAGGTATCCTTTTCTTCTTGTCGATAAAGTGATAGAATTGAAAAAAAATTCTGTAATTGGGATGAAAAATGTCACTCTAAATGAAAATTTCTTTCAGGGGCATTTCCCAAATGAGCCGATTATGCCAGGAGTTTTACAGATAGAGGCAATGGCTCAGGCAGGAGGGATTTTAGCACTTAGCCAGCTTGAAGATCCTGAAAATTATCCAACGCTTTTTTTAAAAATCGACAAAGTAAAATTTAAACGAAAAGTCATTCCTGGAGATACATTAATCTTTAGATTAGAACTAATAACACCAATTAGGCGGGGGCTTGTTCATATGTTTGGACAAACATTTGTTGGAGATAGTCTTGCTATGGAAGGAGAATTAATGGCACAAATTACAAAAATAAAAGACAATTAGATTAATATGAGCAACAATTTAGCATATATTCATCCTGATGCTAAAATCGGGAAAGATGTAAAAGTTGAAGCATTTGCCTGGATTGATAAAAATGTTGAAATTGGAGACGGTACCTGGATAGGCCCAAATGCAACAATAATGGAAGGCGCAATTATAGGAAGCAATTGCAAGATATTCCCTGGTGCTGTGATTTCTGCTATACCTCAAGATTTAAAGTTTAAAGGAGAAGTAACTGCTGTCGAAATAGGTAACAATACTATTATACGCGAGAATGTTACGATTAACAGGGGTACTGCCTCAAAAGGAAAAACTGTCATTGGAGACAATTGCCTTTTAATGGCATATGTACATATTGGACATGATTGTTTTCTTAAAAATAATATTATTATCTCTAATAGTACCAATATTGCCGGAGAAGTTATTATTGATGATTTTGCTGTAATTAGTGCTATAGTTCAAATTCACCAGTTTGTGCATATAGGAGGGCATGTAATGATTTCAGGGGGCACACTTGTTCGAAAAGATGTGCCACCTTATGTTACGGTAGCCAAAGAACCTGTATCTTATATAGGAATAAATTCCGTGGGTTTACGAAGAAGAAATTTTTCAAATGAAATCATAAGTCAAATTCAAGATATATACCGTGAAATTTTTGTGAAGGAACAAAATGTTTCCCAAGCATTGAATTATATAGAAAAAGAAATACCTCAATCAGAAGAAAAAAACTATATTCTTGAATTTATTAGAGACTCGCAACGCGGCATTGTTAGAGGATATGCAGGAGCATAGAATATCAGCTTAGACAGCTTACATATTCCGTATTATATGGAAAAGTTAGTGTTTAACTCTTATTCAACAAAATTATTCTTACGAAAATCTCATTATTAATGTATATAACAATGTCCCATTTAAGTTGAAACTAATATTAAATAAACTTAGATACTTTTGAAATAAGTTCTGTTGCCAATATTGGCTTTAAAAGAACATCATCAAAACCGCAATTACTTATCTTATCTAATACTTTAGGAGAATTATCCGAATTTATTATTATAATAGGTATATTTTGGTGAATATCTTTAAGTTGTTTATAATTATGTGATTTTATAAACTTAAAATTGATTAAAATAAGTTTAATATTCGATGATTCTTTTATTATTTTTCTTGGTACAAAATCGCACGTTGTATTAACATGATTTAAATCAAATATTAAATCCAGATATTCTTTAATTAATAAGCAACAATTATCATTGTCCTCAATAATTAAAATATTACCTTTTATTTCAGGTTTTTTTTCGTTTATTATTTTAACATTTTTCACTTTTTATCGTTTAATTATTATACTCTCTGGGCCTAAAAATAATACTTTTTTTAAAATATAGCATGAGTGCCATATTTTTATCAAAATTTTGACGAAAATATTTACTCAGTAAAATAATATTAACCGCCTGTTTTTCTGCAAATTGCACTATGTTATCTAAAGTCTTAATGTTAAATATGGCATTTGTGCTATTTGTTCGTAATTTTTTTTTATTGATATTGGTGCCGTGAAAAGAAAAAATGTATATGATCAGCAAGGAATAGAAGAGTTTGCAAACAAGCTT
>DAOVYZ010000269.1 GCA_030635365.1 Bacteroidales bacterium | reverse complement strand
AAGCTTTATTACGAAACCAACACCTTCAATTGTTTTAGTTGTAGTGCTAATGGTGATGTAATAGAGTTTATTCAATTAAAAGAAAAGATAAATAAGCATGAAGCAATATTAAAAGCAAAAACGATGATAGATAAAAATTATACAGAAGTTACAAAAGTAGAAGAAATGAAAAGAACAAAGAATCTGCCTGCCGGCAAGGCAGGTGAAATAGATCCTTTAACAAGGACAGCTATTTTAATTAAATACCTGCAAAGCTGTAAGCTAAGTATTGATAGAACTAAAGCAGCAAAGGAATATTGTGAGCAAAGAAACTTGAATTACAATAAGCTGAATATTGGTTATAGCAGCCCGAGCATATACACGAAATGGAGTAAACAGCTAAAAGAAAATGCAGTTAAGTTAGGTTTATTATTAGTTCATAGAAATGGTAATACAAACCGATTTAGAAACTGCATAACTTTTGAATTACAAAATAAAGAAGGCAAACCGGTAGGAATTTATGGAAGGCGGATAGTATCCGCTGACAATCAAAGAGACAAATCTGCTATAAATAATGGTTTAGGTAGTCATTTTTATTTACCGGGCAAACATTTAGGTTTATATCCCCAATGGCCAAAGGCTAACAGCCAAAAGCTGATATTAACAGAATCTATCATTGATGCGGCCACCTTAATACAACATCCACAGATATTAAAAGACGGTTGTCAAACTGAGTTTGTCGAAGTTTTAAGTTTATACGGAACAAACGGATTAACCGAAGAACATATAGAAGCTATAAAAAGCTTAAGAAACCTGAAAGAAATCATCTTCTTTTTTGATGGAGACGAAGCAGGAATAAAAGCACTAAGCAAATACGAAGAAGTTTTTAAGAAGCTACGCCCGGAAATAGAATTAAGTACAGTAATTACACCGGACAATGAAGATATAAACAGCCTTTCCGTAAGTCATGAGCAGGAAATCTTCACCCACTTGTTAAACCAGCGAATACCATTATTACAACAAGTAGAAAAAGCAGTATTAAAAAAAGGCTTTGTTTACCTTGATGGAGAAAGCGAAACACAAACAGGTTTATCTGTCGAAGCTTTAGCGCAGGCAGAATTAACTAAAGTTCAATTTGATAGTTCCCACCCTGAATATATTGTTTTTGAGCAGGGAGATATAAAAATCATGATCTGGGGCAAGATCGATATAAAGCACGTTAACCGGTTAAGGGCAACATTACATATACAGCTAAAAAGTAATCTTTATGCAGAGTACAGGGATACAATAGATCTTTACAGTAATAACCAGGTGTCGAGAATTATAAGAGAAGTATCGGCAAAATTGGAAGTTGGCAGCGATATTATAAATAAAACAATAGCAGGCTTAACAAAGAATTTAGAGCAATACAGACAAGACGAAAGAGAGAAGTCACGAAAAAGGGCTAAGCAAGAAAACGAGAAAGGAAAAGAACGATTTACCGAAGCAGAAATGCGAAAAGGATTACAGTTTTTAGAATCAAAAAAATTAATGCAAAAGACTTACGATTATATAAAGAACATAGGATTAATAGGAGAAGAAAAGAATGGAATATTATTGTACTTTATACTTTTAACAAGAATGTTTAATAGTCCTTTACATGCGTTAGTACAAGGAAAAAGCGGAAGCGGAAAAACTTATCTTTTAAAGAAAATAGCAGGACTAATCCCAAAGCAACATATAAGAATTACAACAGCATTAACAGAAAACACACTTTACCATAGTTTAGAAGATTTTTGGAAACACAGTATATTATTAATCGAGGATCTGGACGGAGCTTATAATGCTTTACTTCCACTTCGGGAAATGATGACCAACCAAAGTATATGTAAATACACCACAGAAAAAGACATGAAAACAGGAGAATTCAAACAAAAGGCATTGTATGTTGAAGGCCCTGTATGTGTAGCAGGAGCAACAACAAAAGATAAGATTTATGAAGATAATGCCAATAGAAGCTTCCAGATCCATATTAACGAAAGTCATGATCATATTGAAAGAGTTCTGGAATATCAAAGGCGTTACATATCAGGATTAACAGAAAGGAAAACAGAAGAAGAAATCCAAATGATATTTAAGACAGCACAATTACATTTACGGCCAATAGAAGTAATAATCCCTTTTGGGAATGATCTTCGAATCCCTGATTATGTTTACAAGAAGCTAAGAAGCAATAGTCATTATATGACATTAATAAAAGCAATAGCCTTTTGGAATCAGAAACAAAGAAAAGTAAAAAACTTACCAGACGGAACGCCATATATAGAAGCAACAATAGAAGATGTAGAATGGGCTAACTATTTAAGTAAGGAAGTTTTATTGAGAAAATCAGATGAACTGTCAGGAGCATTACGAAGTTTTTTTGAGACCATAAAGAACTTAGTAAAAGACATAGAAGGAAAATGCTTTTATGTAAAACCTATAAGAGAAAAGTTACGAATGAACCCAATGCAAATAAGCAGGTACTTAAGAGAACTTGATGCACGTGGATATATACAAAGAACAGGTGGAAATCGTAAGAATGGATATGAATATGAAGTGATGATTTGGGATGATTACGAGAGGTTAAGATCAGGAATCAATGCACTGGATGAAGTCCTTGCAAAGCTAAAAAGGAAATATGGAAAAGGAAATGATCCCGATACGCCAATCAACCAGGATTAGTTTAGAAAGATAAAATTTTAAGTGTAACATATAGTATAACATAAGTATAACACGCTAAAATGTTACACTTAATACACAAAACAACAAATACTTACAGCGATATTAAGCAAGTATAACAAGTATAACAAAAAGGATATAAAGACGGGACACGCAGGACACGCAGTGTCTTTTGATATTTGAGAGGCGGTAGAATATTAAATTAGCTATTTGCCAAATAATTAAACTCTGAACTCAAAACTTTGAACTTGAGATGAAACATTTACTATTAAAAAATACAACATATAAAAACCTTGAATATGGCTTTGCAAGTTGGTTAGAAACTTTAGGATATGCAAAGAGTACCGTTTATGGATCACCAAGTTATGTAAAAGCTTTTTTCTTTTATCTGGAGCAACAGGAAATTTTTATTTTAACTGAAATTACGAACCAAGTTATAAAAGATTACTTCGTTTACTTATCGAGAAGGAAGAACCACAATAAAGCAGGATCATTAAGTTTAAACAGTTTAAGAAATAATTTAAGTGCATTAAGAAGGTTTGGTAAATATTTACGAGAAACAGAACAAGGAAATTTAGAAGTAGAAATCCATTTGCCTGAAGGAAGAACATCGAAGAAAGAAATATTAACCCGAGATGAAATTAGCTCACTATATCAAGTAACTGATGAAACAATTTTAGGAATGAGAGATAAAGCCATGTTATCAGTTTATTATGGTTGTGGATTAAGAAGAAATGAGGGAGTTAATTTAAATGTAAAAGATATTTTACTTGAAAGAAATAAGCTTATAGTCAGGAAAGGAAAAGGATACAAAGAACGAATTGTTCCGATAACAAGAACGATAAAAAGTGATTTGGAAGATTATTTGAATTATGCACGTCCGTTTTTAATTGAAAGAAATCCAACAGAAGAATCTTTTTTTATAAGCAGGTCGGCAATACGTTTGAGTGGGAATATGCTTTATGAGAGATTAAAACAGTTAAAGGAAAAAGCAGGAATTATAAAAAATTTAAGCCTGCATACCTTGCGACACTCAATAGCGACACACTTACTTCAGGATGGAATGAAGATAGAATATGTAAGTCAGTTTTTAGGCCATAGCTCTTTAGAGTCAACACAGATTTATACTCACATAGCCAATGAGATCTCCTGAATATATTTTTGCAAGTGTTCAAATAAAAAAAGAAATAATAAAGTTCAGAAAGTACTTACAGGAAAGGCAATTTGCAGAAAGTACCATTGGCCAGATAATCAATTATACATCCTATTTTCTAAACTGGTTGGAACATTTACCTGCCGATAGGCATGGAGAAAACCTAACACCGGTAACAATAACCTACAATGATATATTAGAGTTTATTGATTACTGCAGAAGCGAAGAAAAGAACAATAGTTTTATTAACCGGATATTATTAGCAGTAAGACATTATTATAGTTATTTAGGTCAAAAAAAGATTATAATAAATCCTGCTGCAGGCATTTATCTGAAAGGAGTAACAAATAAATTACCACAAGATTTGCTAAGCTTTGAAGAACTGGAAGAATTGTACAAACAATATAAAGTATCAGACAAAAGAACAAAAAGGAACAAAATCATGTTGGGAATTATAATTTATCAATATCCAACGACAGAAGAATTAAGAAGAATACAAACAACAGATATAAATTTGACAGATGGCCGGATTTATATTCCCGGAACAAGACAAAGTAACGGAAGAATGTTAGAGTTAAAATCCTTTCAAATAATGGAACTGCAAAGCTATTTAAATGAGATTAGGCCCAAACTAATAACAATTGAAACGAATCAACTTTTTGTAAGTATGAATGGAAGGATAACAATAAAATCCAGTTTAAAGCATTTGTTCAGAGCATTAAAAAAGATTAATCCGGAAATCAAGAATCCAACACAAATTAGAATGAGTATGTTGAGTCATTTACAAAAGACAGTTCCATTAAGAACACTTCAATACCAGGCAGGGCATAAACATATTCATTCAACGGAAAGATATAAAACCACAAATACAGATCAACTTCATAAACAACTTGAATTGTTCCATCCCTTAAGGTGAAACAATATGTCATTAATAATCGTTAAATTTGTAGAAATGAAAAACAGCAATACGATGAAAGGAATAAACTTTGTAACCAATGCTAAAGGCAAGAAAATAGGATTGATGATTGATTTGGAAAATCATGATAAAGTTATCAATGAATACCTTGAAGATTTGTTCGATTTGATTGATATCAACTCCCGAAAAGATGAAGAAACTTTATCTTGGGATGAAACAAAGAAAGATCTGAAAGAAAAGGGAATCATTGATTAAGTCTTATCTATGGAATATCAGCTACGAATTAAGAAATCCGCAATTAAGGAACTATCCAAACTTCCGAAACCAATAGCTACAAGAATAAGTAAAGTAATAGATGGTTTAAAAAAGGATATATATCCAAAAGGTTATAAAAAACTAAAAGGATCAGATAATGATTATCGTGTAAGAGTTGGCGATTATCGAATTTTATACTCTATTCATGATGATGTATTAATCATTGAAGTTGTAAAGATTGCTCACCGTAAAGACGTTTATAAGAAATAGTTGGTTTTACTTCATCACCCGTCAATCGGAATTAGTTCTAATCAATGTTTGGTAACCGCACAGTCGGGTAACCGGATGGTATTGCTACCATCCAGTCCCCTAAGAACCGTACGTGCGACTTTCATCGCATACGGCTCAAGCACTTTAAAGGCAAGATTATTTTTTTATTTTCTCACCCGGCTAAGTTTACGGGTTTT
>DAOVYZ010000062.1 GCA_030635365.1 Bacteroidales bacterium | reverse complement strand
ATATGAGCCATAAAGAAAATATTGTTGCAGCAATTGACATAGGAACAACTAAGATTGTTGCTATTGTCGGAAAAAGAAAAGAAAACGGTAAGATTGATATTCTTGGAATTAGCAAAACAGCGTCGAAAGGAGTTAAACGAGGAGTTGTTTTAAACATCGAAGAAGCTGTAAATTCAATTCAAAAAACTATTGAAGATGTTCAATTCTCAATTGGCAAACAAATATCAGAGGTTTTTGTAGGAATTGCCGGCCAACATATTAAGAGTATTAAAAATCGTGGTTACATTAATCGTGATTCTTACGATGATGAAATAACCAAGGATGATATTGACGCTCTTATACAGGATATGTATAAAATTCCAATTGATGTTGGTGAAGAAATAATACATGTGCTTCCTCAAAATTTCATTGTCGACAATGAAACAGGCGTAAAAAACCCAATTGGGATGTCAGGCAAACGTGTCGAAGCAAATTTCCATATAGTTATAGGACAAATAGCATCAGCTAAAAACATTGGAAAATGTATTACGAAAGCAGGACTGAATCTTAATCAATTAATTTTAGAGCCATTAGCCTCTTCAGAAGCGGTACTTACCGACGACGAAAAAGAAGCAGGTGTAGCCTTAGTTGATATTGGTGGTGGAACTACTGATATAGCAGTTTACTATGATGATATAATAAGGCATACAGCCGTAATCCCTTTTGGCGGAGATGTGGTTACCAAGGATATTAAAGAAGGCTGTTCAATACTGCAACGTCAGGCTGAATTATTAAAAATACAATATGGTTCTGCCTTAGGAGATCTGGCTAAAGAAGAAGAGGTTGTTTCAATACCAGGGATTAGTGGACGCGAACCAAAAGAAATATCATTTAAAAGTTTAGCGTATATTATTCAATCAAGAATGGAAGAAATTCTTGATGCAGTAATCTACGAAATAGAAAGTTCCAGTTACTTTGATAAATTAAGTGCAGGAATTGTGCTAACCGGAGGCGGGGCACTACTAAAACATTTACCCGCATTAGTTAAATTTAAAACAGGCATGGATGTGCGTATTGGTTATCCGGTAGAGCACCTTTCGACAGAAATTATTTCAGAGGTTAATCATCCAATGTTTTCAACCAGTGTTGGATTAATATTGAAGGGGTTTGAGCAAAACGAAAAAAATAAGAACCCGATTCAACTGGAAGAACAGGAGGTAAAATCTGAAGAAAATATTGAAGATAACTATGAGCTTGATGATAAAGAAAATAAATCAGGCTTTATGAATAACCTTAAAAAAGTATTTACTGATATTTTCGATGAAAATGATGCAGAAATGTAAATTTTTTAAATAACAATTAGCAATGGTCAAAAATCAAATAAATTTCAATATACAAATAGATAAATCTCAAACTATTTTGAGTATTAGAATTTAAGCTTTGGAATTTATTTGTTTTTTGAAATTTGGAACTTGAAACATTCTTAATATTAATAGAGAAGACAAAAAATATTAGATAATAACTCATTTTTAGTAATATATAAAACCAAATACTATGGCTGACGATATCATAAATTTCGATTTACCTGTCGACCGCTCATCAATAATTAAAGTTGTTGGAGTAGGTGGAGGCGGAAGCAATGCAGTCAATCACATGTTTCGTCAAGGAATACAGGATGTAAACTTTGTTGTATGTAATACGGATGCCCAGGCACTTGCTAATAGCCCAGTCCCTGTTAAAATTCAATTGGGCGAATCTTTAACAGAAGGGCGTGGTGCAGGGAACAAACCCGAAATAGGAAGGCAAGCTGCGATAGAAAGCCTTGATAATATTGCCGAGATTATTGGTGGCAATACCAAAATGGTATTTATAACCGCAGGAATGGGAGGAGGAACAGGAACCGGTGCAGCTCCGGTAATAGCAAAAGCAGCTAAAGAAATGGGATTACTTACGGTAGCAATTGTTACTATTCCTTTCCGGTTCGAAGGAGAAAGAAGAATTGAACAGGCAGTAGAAGGAATAAATGAAATTGAAAAATATGTTGATTCATTACTGGTTATTAATAATGAAAAACTTAGAGAAGTATGCGGGAACCTGAAGTTTTCAGAAGCCTTTTCATATGCCGATAATATTTTAACAACAGGTGCCAAAGGTATAGCCGAAATCATAACTGTACCGGGATATATAAATGTTGACTTTGCCGATGTCGAAACAGTATTATCAAATAGTGGAGTAGCACTAATGGGAACAGGAATTGCAGAAGGAGAAGAACGTGCTGTTAAAGCAATTCAACAAGCATTAACATCTCCCCTGTTAAATGACAATGATATTAAGGGAACAGAAAATATATTATTAAATATCACATCAGGAGATAGCGAGATTACAATGAATGAAATAGGCGAAATTGCCGATTATGTTAATAGTGAGGTAGGGTCGAATCCTAATATAATATGGGGAACAGGATTGGATAAAAAACTTGGAGACAGCATTGGTATTACAGTAATAGCTACCGGTTTCGAGAGCAATAGCATACCCGAGCTTTATGCCAAAAAAACAAGCAAAAAAACAATAACACTATCCGATAGTGAAAGTACAGTCGCAAAAGAGGTTCCTAAATTAGAATTAGAGGAAGATTTATTTGAAGAAGACGATGATAGCTTAAACTTTTCTCAACGTACCATCGATTTTGATATAAAGAAAAGCAGGAAAAAAGATACCGAAGCATTTATTGTACTTCAAGAACCTGAATCAGAAACTGAGGTTGCGATTGAAACCAAAAAATCCGAAATTCTTAAAAAATTAAATGAGTCACGCGAAAGAATGAAAGAAAAGCGTATGGAATCATCAAAAATTAAAGATAATATTGATGAATTTGAGAGTGAACCGGCATACAAAAGAAAGAACCTTAAGATTGAGCAACCGGAACACTCTAAAGACTCAAATATTTCTCGATATTCATTAGAGGAGGACGAAGACAATAGCGGAGCTAGGCTAAATACTAATAATTCATATTTACATGATAATGTCGATTAACCAATTCTTTATTTAATAATAAATAGCTTTGATTTAAACTAATGTGGTTATATTTTTTTGTGATACTTAGAGATTTAGTGTTTTAGTGGCAAAAGAAAAATAGCTACAAAGACACAAAAATACACCAACCTGCTTGCCAGCAGGCAAAAACACTAAAATCAACATTTATTTATATCATAGCCTAATAAATTTAAAATAAAATGAGTTTAACAGAAAAAATTAATCAGGATATAAAGCAAGCAATGCTTGCAAAAGAAAAAGAGAAACTTGAAGCTTTACGAGCAATAAAAGCCGCTCTTTTACTGGTTAAAACAGAAAAAGGAGGATCAGAAGAAATAAATAAAAATACAGAATTAAAGATCCTGCAAAAGTTGGTTAAGCAAAGAAAGGATTCTGCAAAAATCTACGAAGAACAAAGTCGTAAAGATTTAGCTGATAAAGAAATATTTGAAGCAGATATTATAGAAACATTTTTACCTGAGCAAATGGGAGATGCTGAACTAACACAGATTATACAAAAAATTATTGACGATACAGGAGCCAAAAGCATGGCAGATATGGGTAAAGTTATGGGAATGGCATCAAAAGAGCTATCGGGGAAGGCTGATGGAAGAGCCATTGCAGATAAAGTAAAATCATTATTAAGTTAAACCAATAAGCTTTTAATTTCAGGGATAGATAAATTTTTAGGGTATTAATTGTTGTTGATTGAAAAAAGCTCGCATAAATGTGAGCTTTTTTCTAACTTTATCCGCCAATACTTTAAGAGTTTATAATAATGAAAAATATTTTATTGATAAACTCAAATACAGAGAAATTACCTTATCCAACAGCACCGTTGGGGATAGCCCTACTTGCATCCTCATTAAAAGATAACTACAATGTAAAAGTTTTTGATTCCGCATTTAGTTCCACAAAAGAACTAGTTGACTTAGCAAAAAAAATTAAGCCAGATTATATTTGTAATAGGCATACGAAATATCGACAATGTTACCATGCGTAAATGCAAGTGGTATATCGAAGAAATTCGTGAAACAATAACAAAGCCATTAAAAGAAAACTTTAACATCCCTTTAATAATTGGAGGCAGTGGCTTTAGTATTGCTCCAAAAGAAGTTTTCGATTTTTTTGATGCTGACTATGGCATAATTGGAGAAGCAGAAGAAACTTTTAAAGAACTTTTGTCAAAACTTGATAATGGAGATAAAAATATCAGCCTGAAAAATGTAATAAGCAAATACAGGTTAAGGGTGGTAAATGAAATTGTTAACGAAATAGAAGAGGCCTCAATCAGGATACCCGGTATTAGCTTTGAATTTGTCGATTCCGTTTTTAATTTGCCTATAGAACATGCGTTAAGTATTTGCAAAGAAGTAATACACCGAAAGCTTAATGTTAAGCTACGAACTATGGGTATAAATCCGGGAGAAATCACAGAAGAGTTAATCTATTTAATGAAAAAATCATGTTTTACACAAATCGACTGCACCCCGGATTCAGCATCTGAACTTATGCTCAAAATGTATAGAAAGAATTTTAACAAGAATCAATTGATAGAATCGGCTAATATTATAAAGAGAAATCAAAAAAAGAAATAATGTAATGAATTCAATTGATACGGAGGTTTCTCCTGAATTATTGCAGTCGGTCTTAGAGTACCGTAAAGAATGTGGTATTGAAGAACCAATGTTTAGAACATTGTTAAAGATTCAAAATAAAGTATATCCCTAATTCAACTGAAATACTTGTTCCAGTTCAACAAGTTTTATAAGTTCAACAAGATCTTCGGAAATATTTATCATTTCCATGTTTGAATTATTAATCTTCGAAGTCCTGTATAAATCCAATAATACCTGAAATCCCGAACTATCAACAAATCTAATACCGCTAAAGTTAAGGGTTAAGTTTGAGCCCGGCTGACTGACAAGAGGCATTAACTGCGACCCTATTTCTTTATAGTTTAATACGTTCAATTTTGAGATGTTGTAAAAAGAAACCAAATATTTGTTCTCTAAGTGATCAACTGTAAGCATAGAAAAATATATTAATATAAAATATAATGTGAAAATAACATCATATCAGGAAACAACTCATTAAAAAAAGCTTAAGTTTTTAACAATTTTATGTGAAGTTATCCACTATTCTAAACTATTAACAAAACATCTTAATTACTTTGAAAGCAGTCGTGGATTTTACAAGGCAATATTGTCATTAACCCAACTTATACTTAAAACCCAACTTTATAATAGTTTAAAGCATTTATATTTTTTGTAAATTCACGTTTATTTAAATAGAAGGAATTTCTCATGATAGAATAGAGGGAATGTTACTTATATAAACAGTTACCATGCATTAAAGACAGACAAGAGATTTGAAAAAGAGATAAAACAGAATATGAATAAACCCAAAAATCGATTTTAAAAAGAGTAGTTAAATGAAACACAATCAAATCACAAAGTATTTTTATTTGTTAGTTTTTCTGTTATTTATAACGGGATGTGATGTATCTTCACTATCTGATGAAGAAATTACAGATCTTTCTATTATAAAAGCAGAAATTATTATTAAAGAAACTTACAACGGATCAAACGAAATAAAGGTTTTTTTAAGTGATGGATGCAAACAAATAATCAGCAAGAATATTAAAGTAAAAGTAAATGGAAACTTGCTTGAATTGTGGGTAATAGATGAGCTTTATTATACCACAAAATCATACTATACAAATTATACTACAAAACCAAACGTATTCCATTCAGAAGAAATATTTCCACGGAGTAATTCGTATTATTTTGAGATAATTCTGCCGGATAGTACAGTTTATCCTTTAGCTTATATTAAACCTATAAATAAAAGTGATATGGATAGCATTCAAATAAATATTCCTGAAATTATTTCAAGGGACAAAAATTTTGTTTTAAAGTGGCAAAACCTAAATATTAACCATCCGGTTCAATTAACTATCGATAAATACTCTGAAAACAAGGAAATTAAAGAGAATGATACAATTCCACCACCCACAATTATAAGCTTACATAAAACTATAAATGCAACAAAAGGTCAATATGTAATTCCAACTTCTTTTTTTGAAGATGCATTGACAATTGCAGAATTTTTTAAAATTAAAATTAATTACGAAAATAGTGGATTGATAAATCCTGAATTAATTAGAGGAAGCAACATATTGTATGAGTTTATTTTAAAAAAGGATGTTATTCGTTATGAAAATAACCAAACAGAAAAATGAGCTTATAACAATGCTAAAATTATCACTTATACTTGTTCCTGTTGTTTTACTTGCAGCTTTAATATTAACATCCTGCTCCACCACCAGGCTTCCTTCTGTTAAAGGAAAAATAACAAGTGAAACAGAAGTTAAAATGAATGACCTTTACTGGACAGCATATTACAGTTGTAAAGGTCGTAGACTGATGATATTTACTACTAGTATGGAAAGTTGTGGGCACAGAATTCATGGAATTAATGTTAATAGGCGTGGCAAGTTTAAATTACCTTCAGCTTTTTTTCTAACATTTCTCTCTGAACCCAGCCCCGATTGTGAATACGACCTATACCATAAAAATCAAGAAAATCAACTTTTTAGTGCTTCCTGGTTTCCGGATAAAAAACCCATTGATGTTTTATTCACTATTGTAAAAAAGAATATTACTGTTAAACTTGATACAACAGTAATAAATGAAATTATAAATATAATTGAAAAGCATTATAATTATGTAAATCTCAGTAAATTATCAATGAAACTGAACTATGAAATAAGACCCGGATATTACAATAAAGAGATGAAATTTTACGCAGAAGAGCTATTACAAAAAGACAGTATAAGTTTTACAGAATACATTGCAATACCGCATGAAGATTGGCATTTTAACTCAAATGATTTTTCCCAGGAAAAGTTTACACTTGAAATATACGAAGTTGATAAAGGGAGAGGAGATAAGACACTGTTAAAACTATCTGAAAGCAGAGATTTCAAACCGGAAAATTATAATAAAAATATTACATTCTCTCTGAAAGACAAAGAGCAGGCAAAATATCTAATCAACAATATTCAAAACAGTTTTTTTGCTTCTGCTGTTCAGAAAAAAAACATTGAAGAAGTTCGCAATTTATTGAAAAAAGGTGCCGACCCTAATAGAAGAACAAAAGACAAAATCCCCGTTATAATTGAGGCAACAAAAGACAAAAATTATGATATTGTTAAAATGCTTCTTGATGCAGGTGCTGATGTTAATAGTAGTTATGAAAATAAATCTGTTATAGGGCATGCTATTGCAAAAGTAATACCGGAAAACTCATCAATATATTATTTATATAGGAAAAGAGATGGGGTAGAGAAATATCTTGCAGAGATAAAAGAAATAGAAAAAATTATTAAACTGTTGCTTAAAAATGGGGCTAAAGTAGAAAAAGACAGTAGTGGTATTCCAAATTTAATACAAGCAGTTTATTTAAATGATTATAAACTTGTAAAAAAACTTATTGAACAAGGTGCTGATGTTAATAGTATATATGAAGGTATTAGATTAGAAGAAATATCAGTTTTAGAACAAGCCATTACAAGTCCTAAAATTTTAACTCAGTTATACAGTAAAGGGGAAAAAAGTGAACAATATTTGGCAGAGTTAGAGAAAAATGATAAAATAATTAAGCTTTTAATAAAACATGGTGCTAAAATAGAAGAAGACAGTCGCATTTTATGGAAATGCTTATTGATGCATACATTTAGTCGAATAGATTTTCTTGCACAAAATGGCAGCATTGATATAAACATATTACTTGAGAATAATTTGTATCATAGTTATACTAAAAAGATGTCCTATGTGCATATAGCAACAGATAAGGATCCGGAAACAGCAATCCCGGTAATAAAATTTTTGCTAAATAAAGGAATGGATGTAAATTTAAAAGATGAAAAAGGACAAAGCCCGCTTCTTTACGCTTTAACTAATAGGAATTTTTATAGATCAAAATATATACTTAGCGAACGAGCAGGTAAAAATATTAGTAAAATAATATATAATCTTATTGCTAATGGTGCTGATATAAAAGCAAAAAACAAAGATAACCAAACAGTGCTTCACGTTCTTTTAGATCGTAAGTATGAAAAAGCCTTAAGAATAAACAGAATTGAGACAGAAGAAATAGATTCTGCTGATATCAAGAAAAGAGATGATTTACTAAAGTTAGTAAACTATTTAATAGATTATGGAATAGATATTAATGCTGTAGATGATGATGGTTTTACGGCATTTCATTATTGTGCTCAAGGCGGGCATCTTAATGTTTCAGAGCTGCTTTTAAATAAGGGTGTTGATATTAATTATCCAGTACAATCAACAAAAGTTGATACTGCCGGAAATAAAGAATATAATTTATTCTATAATAATTACTCACCTTTATTTATTACTGCAGTTAAAGCTAGCATGCATGACCCTGAAAATATAAGAATGTTTGAGTTACTGTTAAAACGTGGTGGCGATATTCATTACAAACCGGAAAATGGAAAAACTTTAGATGATATTATTAATCATAAGATGGAAAAGACCACAATATTATTAAAAAAGATCTTAAAAAAATATTGTGCGGATTAAATTTATCAGATAGTAAGAATAAAAACACAAAGAATTGAGAATATTAATGATAACGCATGGTAATTGTAGCAAGTCAGCGGGGTTTGGTGGTTTGCTGGCTAAGTATTATATTCGTGTAAGTTTTAACGGTGGCCTGCCGGCAGGTTAATGCCAATTAGTTAAGAATCATACTGGCAAAGCCAGTATTAAAATTAAAGAAAAATAACAATTCCAATTACTAAAAATTAATGCTGAATAAATTAACAAACATTAATTCGCCACAAATTCACAGATTTCAGATTTTTTTTAAAATCTGTGAATCTGTGGCTATTTTAAATAGTATATGCTATTCTTTAACTTATTGACATTGACCAGCAGTCAGGCAATGAAACACAGCGAAACTGTCCTTATGAACGAACTAAGCGTAGCGATCTCACGACTGAAAGGAGTAACAAAGTGAATAAACCCGCACGTCCAGTAAAACGGGACAGCTCCCAACATAAGGAGAAATGAACACGAACGACACAAATAAAAATAAAATAAATATCAAAAATATTTAAAACTTAATATCATGAAACATACAATTACTTATATTTTAGGATTAATATTTCTAACCTCTTTTAAAATCGCTTTTTCACAGGCAATTATTATTGATCATAATTGTTCAAAACTTGACCCTATTCCTATTAATGCAATTCAAGATGCAAAAGACAATTTACATATTGCATACGGGCACACGTCACATGGTAGTCAGTTAATAACAGGGATGACTGGTTTAATAGGACAATCAACCTTAATAGGTTATAAGGGAGATATTTATAATTGGAATGAAGGAGGAACTAGCGGAGCATTAGATATAGATGATTATTTCGGTTCAGGAGATCTTGGCCATACCGGAGATACAACTTGGGCACCTATAACAAGAACATATTTGGCAAATCACTCCAATGTAAATGTTATTATTTATTCATGGTGTGGTGGATGTTCTGATAATACATCCAACGGTATTCAAACATATCTTGATAAGATGAATGAACTTGAACAAGATTATCCGAATGTAAAATTTGTTTATATGACAGGCCATGCAGATATTGGGAATGATGCAACTCTAAAAGCAAATAATAAACAAATAAGAGATTATTGCATTGCAAATAATAAAATTCTTTATGATTTTGCTGATATTGAGCAATATAATCCTGACGATACTTATTTTGAATTTGTAAGTGATAATTGTAATTACTACGACGACGGTTCAGGTACTACTCAACTCGGAAATTGGGCAACCGAATGGCAAAATTCACATACCGAGGGTGTTGATTGGTATAATTGCTCTGCTGCTCATTCTGAATCTTTAAACGGAAATCTAAAAGCTTATGCTGCATGGTGGCTTTGGTGCAAACTTGCAGGTTGGGACGATGTTGTTTATATCGAAGAAGCAAATAATAATTCACAATTTAATGTTAAGATTTATCCTAATCCTACAACAGAAAGATTCACAGTAGAAGGTGAAAATATTAAATCCTATATTGTAACAAATGCCGAAGGAAAAGTAATAAAAAAAATAAAATCATATAACAAGAAAACAGAAATTGACTTAGGAGGACAGCCAAAAGGTATTTATTTTATAAAAGTTATTACAGAAAACGGTATTAATGTTGGAAAGGTAGTTTTGGAGTAATCTACCATCCACTAGTGTTAATTGCTAAATTGGTTGACTAATATTTTGCTGCATTTTTTTCTTTAGGCGAGGCAAAATTTGTAAGCATTACCTGTTCCGAACTTGTTTCGGAAGTTGTAGCTACGGTTAATAATTTTAACGAAGCATAAAGGGAAAAAAGCTGTGAATTCACAGCTTTTTTCATTTAATTCACAGCAAATTACACTTTTCATGTAGGGTATTTTTCCATTGATTTATCTTTAGTATAGAAGTTCAAACT
>DAOVYZ010000368.1 GCA_030635365.1 Bacteroidales bacterium | reverse complement strand
CTAAATCAGGGATATGTGTATTTGGAAACCGTGAATGTTAAGATTGGTAAAAAAACAATGCCTTTGGTTATGCAATTGCTGAACCCAACATTCAGTAAAAAAGTAAAGATATACCATGATCCGTATGCTAAAGAAACAGCATCAATTGGAATTGGCCCGGCAAAAGTTGGAGGTATTGCAAAATCTTATTTTATAATGTTAGAAGATGATTCCGCAGCATATAAAATAGAAAAGAAAAAATACAAAGATGAATTTAAACTTTTATGGAAAAAGTGTGATAAGTTAAGTAATACTGCTGAAATAAATTGGAAAGAATTTACAAACCATATTATAGAATACACAGACTGTCAATAGTTTAAATTACACCCTAATATATTGATTTTATAAGAAATATAATAATATTTTACAACATTCTCTACCATTTGAAAAACTCCTGAAAAATTTTGGCTAAAAGTTAAAAGCCTTTTTTAATTTGAGCGATCTCTTCTATTTTGTATCAAATTTAAGTAAATTTAAATGGTCAAAATTCAACCCTAAATCATTATGAAAAAGCTAATAATCATTTGCATTTATTTATGTGTAATTCTAAAATTATCATATTCACAAGGTATTGAAAAAATGCAATGGGATAATGACTTTCAAATTCATCTTACCTTAGCAAATGATTCTAATTACATTTTAGATATTAAAGAACTCCACCACACCAGTGTTAATAACCAATCAAATTCATTTACATATTTACCTACCCGCTTAAATAATGATTTTGTACAAAAACTAAAACAAACAGAAGTTGATACAAGCAGCCTAAATAATACTGTTAATATAGAATCGAATAAAACATTATGGAGCGCCCTTCATAAATCCTTAGGCGGAGGTTGGGTTCATTTCGTAAATTGTCTATTATATTCAATGGAAACCGGTTATTTGGATATTACTGCCCCACTAATGAAACGGCCTGATAGCAATTGGAAACCAAGTCCAGTGACTGAATCGTATAAAAGAACAAAAAAATGGGAATACTATGTTCCTGTAGACCAAAAACTAGCAATAAAAGAATACAAATTAAAAAAAAGTAATGATAATCTGGGTCATTTAAATGATGTACCAACTGAATTTGTGAATTTATTTCTAAATGCAAATCAATCAGATTATGATCTAATGACATTAAATCCTTTAAAAAGAAATAAAGCAAAAGTAGATCTAATTAAAATATTGATAGGTGCAAATTATTTGGGAGAAACACAAATAAAATATATAAAATCAATGGTTCTAAAGGCAATGGTTGATTATGCTGATGATCAACTCCCCTCAGTTATTATATTTGATAATTTTAATGCTGCTGTTGCAATGAGTCTGAACGAAACAGGATACCAGGTTGATAAAATTGTTTTTGCCGATGAACGATTTATCTCTATAGAAACCAGACTTGACAGAGTATGTCAAATTAAGTTAATTGTAAATCAAATTAATGAAGTTAATAAAGAAATTTTCCGGCAAAAATTGAAAAATTATTATAATTAATTAGGAGTAATAATAACAGATTTAAAGAAAATAAAACAATTAGGAATTTTGAAGGAGGAAGAAAATTTCGAATTTAGATCTTTCCTGAAAATGCAATATTCTGAAGAAGTTGATGAAATAGTTAAGAAATTAAATGATTACTATAGCAAAAATATTGATTGTCAGAAATGTGCGAATTGCTGTACTGAACTTCAAGCCTTAGTAACCAAAAGCGATGTAAAAAAATTAGCATCTAAACTTATTATTTCAGATAATACATTCATTAAAGATTATGTTGAAACAGATGAAGAGGGAGATTTCTTACTACGGCATAAACCCTGTAAATTTTTAAACGGTAAAAAATGTAGGATTTATGAACAAAGGCCTGAGGATTGTATATCCTATCCACATTTGCATAAAGAACATTTTATATCAAGGCTGCTTGGTATTATAGGAAATTATTCTACTTGTCCAATTGTATTTAACGTTTATGAGGATTTAAAAGAACATTTTAATTTTAACAAGTAAAAAAGATGAATGGATATTTTGATGATGAAGAAAATCAGTTAAACCCGGATTTAATTCCAAAGCCGAGTTTATGTTTATCGTGCAAAAAGAATGAAGATCCAAATGAAGAAATCCTTTGTAATTTGAATAGATTAGATCAAACAAATGAAAGTGAATTTAAGTGTTTTGCATATGAACAAATAACAAAATAAACTTCTGATAATGCAATAGATGGTTGATAGCTAATTTAGTTAATTCTTAATAATTATTTCACTATTCTATTTTCTATCAAAAGGAATCTGATAATATATATAATAATTAACTCCTAGATTGACTGTATTTCCCCCTTTCCCAAATCCGGGAATATCATATGGTAAAAAAGATTCATCCTTACCCCCCGAAATATGAACTTTAACTATAGCCGACCACCCCAAATAGACATTTTTAAGTAACTCTCCCTTCACTCCAAAAGAAACTTCAAACCAGTATGTATTATACGTTCTTGAATCAATCGAAGTCGTAAATAAAGGCCAATGATCATCTTCAATTGAAACATTTTCTGCTGAATGTGAAAAATTTGCTCTTCCCAATCGCAACCCAATGCCAAGAAAATCAGAAGGGTATTTTTTAAGCATATTATAGTCCATTCCTAATTTAAAAAAAGTACCTTCCAACGAGTAATTATATGTGTCTTTTTCTAAATCAATTTCAGAATAACCTGCTTCAATAATTCCAAAATATTTATTATTTAAGTTAAAATCAAATGACCCTTCATATGAAAAACGCTCAGGCTTAAACTGGAAATCTGCAAATCGTCCAACATTGACTCCAAATTTTAACCCTAAAAACTTTAAAGGTTCCTTTTCCTCAGGCTGCACATATAGACTATCTTCTTGTCCATACGCGTGTATAAAAGAAAAAAATATTATTATGCTAAAAATATATTTGAATATGCCCATTCTCATTTGTTGAAACTTCATTATTTCTAATAAATACTGAATCAATATAGTTCCTTGTATTTGCTAAGGAGTCAATATTAAAATTAACTACGAATCCACATTCTGGTGATATTAAAACAAAATTCCTTTTATGATAAAGAAAAATAGTATCATTCAATTCAACTACAGTTGATGTGATTATAATCTGTGTAGTATCAGAATTTGGAGAAAGCATAAAAAATATACTATTATTTGAGCCTTCTTTAGAATAATGGATACTATCTGTCCATTCATCTGAATAAACAGATAAACTATCAATGTATTTAATTTGATTAAGATTCTGATCTTGTACCAGCAATTCTGTTTTTAATAAAGTATCTGTTTCCAAATTACATTTATCATCACTACACGAAAAGAAATGAATTGCAACCAAAACAAGAATACAATATCCTGTATTTTTCATTTTTACTATATCTCTTATTGTCATTATTATCGCCAACTACTCTTTTATTAAATATTTTTTTAAATACATTTCTTCCCCGTCAAATTCTGCATAAGTAAAATGACTTAACCAATCTCCCAAATTTATATATCTACATGAATCATTCAATTTCAAATCTAAAGGAAAATGCCTATGCCCATAAACCATAAAATTAAATTTTTCTTTTTTAAGCAATTCCTTTGAATATAAAATGAGCCACTCCTTGTCCTCTCCTTCAAAAGGCCTTGCTTCTCTCGAATATCTGCTATGGCTTGACCAGGAATTAGCAACCCATATGCCCAAATTTGGATGAAAACGTGCGAATAACCATTGAGAAAATTTACTTGCAAAGATTCTTTTTAACATTTTATAAGACCTGTCTCCCGAACCTAACCCATCGCCATGTGCCAAATAGAATTTTTTCCCGGAATATTCTTTTACAATTGGCTTTTTATGCAAAATAATACCTGTTTCCTTTGGTAAATAATCAAAAACCCACATATCATGATTGCCAATAAAGAAATGAACAGGAATCCCTAAGTCAGTTATTTCGCAAATCTTTCCAAGAAACCTGCTAAAACCCCGAGGTATAGCTCGTTTATATTCAAACCAAAAATCAAATATATCTCCTAAAAGAATTATTTCTTTAGCATCTTTTTTTATTTCTTCAAGCCAACTAACAAAAATCTTTTCTCTTTTAAGACTTTGTTCATAGTCTGGAAGTCCTAAATGTACATCTGACGCAAAGTATATTTTCTTTCTTTTGCTCATTTTAAAGCATACTCAAAAGTACTTATTAACTCTTGTTTTGTTGGGTTTGATGTTACAATATCCCTTTCAGGGTTAATCAGAAAACTTGTTGGTAAATTTCGTACATTATAAATT
>DAOVYZ010000360.1 GCA_030635365.1 Bacteroidales bacterium | reverse complement strand
TCTGGTTTTTAACCAATTTCAGGCTTGGAAAAACTTGAAAAATTGATTCCACAGTATATAAGGTATACCTTCAAAAAAAACAGGTTTAGTTCAACATAAAGCACATATTCGGCTACCGCCGAAAACGATGCTTAAGTGTTAGGCATTGTATTTTTTATACTTCTTCTTTTTTCTATTTGAATAATGATTCGAATTGTCAATGAATTCAGTATAAAATTTTTTACCTTTTTCATTCTCATATTCAATTAGCATTTTGAAATTTCCAAGCTCTTCTGGTTTGAAATGATTCATGGTGTCAGAATATTTCTTTCTAATTCTTGTATTATTCTCCATTACAAATACATCAGCACTTCTCTCAGTATTAGTGGTTACCAGTCTGAATTCTTTTTCAGAGTTTGCTTCTAAAAGAAAGTTAGAATGAAATGTGTGTCTAAATTCCTGAAAATTATGAACAATCTTTTCATAGTACGGAATATAAAATTTGATCTTGTAAGCAGTAAACTTAGAATTATTGGCAATAATGAATCTATTATTCCATGTTATTTTAAAGAAACTGTGATTACTATCCAGTCCAGAAGAACCGCCATTTTCTTCAAGTCTAAAGAAAATATTTGGTCTAATTTCAAAATGTTTGCTATAGAATCTACTTGCTACCCAAACTATCAAACCAGTTAAAAGACTTATAATAATTGTTCTGATTGCTTCCGTCATAACGATTCAAAAAAATCATTTATAATAATCATTAAGTCTACATCAGTCCCAAAGTCAAAATGTGTTTTATAGTTTCCTTTCTTATCGACTAAAATCATTGCAAATGATTCATTATTGTCAATTTTTATATTAATGTTTCCATTAATATAATTCCTTTCTTCAAGCATTGTTATCTTAATGTCTTTGTCCTTATATAAATCTATAATATTTCCAATATGATATTCATAATCAGAGAGTAATTCTACATTATCAGATTGCATAAAGAAAACAATTTCATTTAGATAAGTTTCTTGAGTTGTCAATTTGCAAGAAAAAGCGAAGATGCTAAGTAAAAGTAAAAGTTTAAGTTGTCTCATGGTTAAAAAAATATTATGCCTAACTTGTTATTAGCAGTACATTTTATACATTTTGTCCTGCTATTTTGCTTATGTAAATACCTGTTTAAAACTCTACAAAGCCCACATTAGATGATAATTGAACAAAGGTTGCTTTGTAAATTTAAAAATAATGCATACCACATTTTATCGTTCCGGTTTTTTACTATTTATAAAAGTAAAGTAAATATCTATAAATCCAAATTATCAAACGGAGGCCTTGAACTATATTAACGGCTTAGGCACAGCCTAATCCGAACGGGGTAGTTAAGGATTACCATTTTAGTTCATTGCATGAAAATGTTGCTCCTTTATTTATTTACTTTGATAATGAAGATGCTAAATTTTTATTAATCAAATTTATACCGGAAAATCAAGATGAAATATTATTGCAAATTAAAAAAGTTTGGAAGGAGTTAAATCCTGATAATTTAGCAGAGTTTAGTCCCGTGCAGGATTATTCTTATAACACTTCTATCGTCAAGCTTTATTAAGTTGGTGATTATTGCTGTTATAATAGCGTTACCAATTGGTTATTTTTTAATAAGGGAGATATTAAGCCCATTTGCATATAAAATAAATGTTAACTGGATATTGTATTTGGTAGCAGCAATATTATCCGTTGGGATAGCTTTTATTACTATACTTTATCAGGTGTATACAACGGCAAAAGTAAATCCTGTTGATAACTTAAGGTATGAGTAGGCTTTAAAGTAAGAGTTGTAAAAAAAAACTTTGTTCGAAATTGTACAAAAATGTACGAATACGTGCGGAGTTTTTTTATGGGTAATTGTATAAGGTTCAGTAAACAAGGATATTATTTTAGGTGGCATGATATATGATAAAGGTGATTATTATTAACTAATAATCATAAGATTGGGAATCTTTTTAAATTATACTTATAATTTCGATTACGATTTCAATTCATTAAAAAGTTTAACAATAAACTTTAACTTTTCTTTAACATTTTTTCGATTGATTTTTAAAAATATTAACAATACATTAACTACGAATTATTTCGTATTTAATAACTAAAACTATATTATCATGTTAAGAAACTTAATCAAAATTGCTATACGTAATATTCTTAAAAATTTAGGATATAGTAGTTTGAATATTTTAGGGCTAACTTTAGGTATAACAAGTGCGTTATTTCTGATTATTTATATTGCAGATGAAGTTAGCTACGATCGATATCATGAAAATGCAGAACGAATTTATCGGGTAGCTTCACATATTACCGAGCCGGATGATGATTTTACATGGATTGTAGCTCAAATACCTTTTGGCCCGCAGGTAGTTGAAGATTATCCTGAAATTGAGTCCTATGTGAGGTTCATCCCTTTTCAAAGAGCAGTTTTTAAGTATGAAGACAAAGAGTTCTTCGAAGAAAACTTTTTTTATGCAGACACAACCATATTCGATGTATTTACATATGAATTTATAAAAGGTAATAAAAAAGATGCCCTTTTAGAACCTAATACAATGGTTTTAACAGAAACGATTGCTGCTAAATATTTTGGGAGTGAAGATCCTATTGGGAAAACATTAGTTTCCGGAGATGAAGCCTATAAAATAACAGGCGTAATTAAGAATGTCCCTTTCAATTCCCATTTTAGATTTGATGCATTGGCATCAAGAAAAAGCCTGCCAGCGGAAATGGGTAATTGGGGTAATTTTGGTGTTTTTACATATTTGTTGTTGCCGGAGGGTTTAGATCATAATGAAATGGAGATTAAACTCAGGGAGATGTACACTAACTATATGGCAGAAATATTTGAGCGAATGAGTATAACCATTGAATATGTTCTTGACCCAATTGTTGATATTCATTTGAAGTCTACAGCTGCCGGAGAACCTGAACCTACAGGTAGTATAGCTTATGTAATAATATTTGGTGTTGTAGCACTATTTTTAATATTGATTGCTGCGATGAACTATATGAATTTGGCTACAGCTCGTTCTGTAAAACGAGCAAGAGAAGTTGGCTTAAGAAAAGTTGTGGGGTCACACCGTGGAAGTCTTATTTTTCAATTTTTAACTGAATCTACAGTTTTAACTATTATTTCGCTTGTCTTAGCTATAATTGTATTCGTATTATTATTACCTAAGTTCAATAATTTAGCGGGCAAGTCTTTTGAGATTAGTGTTTTATTTAGCTCAACAACTATTCTAAGTATTATTTCGGTAATAATTGTTGTTGGTATTTTGGGTGGAAGTTACCCGGCTTTTTATTTATCAAAATATAACCCCATATCAGTTTTAAAGGGGGAAATAACAAAAGGATCATCAGGCAGCATTTTCAGAAAGGTATTAGTAGTAATTCAATTTATGATTTCTGCCGGAATGATAGTTTGTACATTAATTGTTTTTAAACAACTGAATTATTTAAAGACAAAAGATTTAGGTTACAAGATGGAGAATGTAATAAGCCTGGAACTTTCAAATAGAGAGATGAGAGATAAATTTGATGTTGTGAAACAAGCACTATTAGAAAATCCTAGTATACAAAGTGTGGGTTCAACATCAACACGGGTAGGTGTAGGTTCAGGCAAGGCAATTTTTAATGTTGAAACAGATGATGGTATGCAACAAAAAGGAATAAACATGTCAATAGTTGATCATGATTTTGTTGAGGCTATGGGAATTACCATGCTAGAAGGAAGGGATTTTCAGGAAGATATGCCTTCAGATACTTTATTAGGTGTTATAGTAAACGAAACAATGGCTAAACGATTAAATTGGAATGAACCAATAGGTAAAAGAGTAGAATTACAAGGAAGGGATGGCAGAGAATTTCTTAGGGCAACGGTAGTTGGATTAATAAAAGATTATCATCAAACAGGTATGTATAATGAAATTGAAACCTTAATGTTATTATATAGAACAAATAATCGTATTATTTATGCAAAATTAAGTGATACAGATATTCAAGGAACAATACGTTATATTGAAAAACGTTGGAATGAAATATTCCCTAACCAGCCATTTACATATTCATTTTTATCAGATCGATTTAATGAGCAATTTGGAGCTGATGAAAAACGAGGCTTTATTTTTACATTATTTACTGTTTTGGCAATTTTAATTGCATGCCTTGGGTTATTTGGCTTAGCTTCGTATACTGTTGAACAACGGACAAAGGAAATAGGAATTCGAAAAGTGGTTGGTGCAAGTGAAGGAAAAATAGTTAAATTAATCTCAAGAGAATTTATAATTCTTATTATCATTTCTATTGTTGTTGCATTTCCATTGGCATCTTACTTTATGCGCGATTGGTTACAACAGTTTGTCTATCGAACAAACCTGGGATTATTTGTCTTTATTCTGG
>DAOVYZ010000234.1 GCA_030635365.1 Bacteroidales bacterium | reverse complement strand
CCATTCATCCAAGGTTTCTTTTGCAATATAATTATTAATAAGGTTTTTAACTGATTGTGGGTGATTACTAAATACAATATAATTATCAATAATGGTATAATATGGTTTATCCATTTTGGAGAATAATTTTCCAAACAACAATTTAATTAAACCAGTAGCCTGCAAATAGTTTATCGTATATCCTTTGTATTCGACCGGAGTAAAAACAACAGGTGTATGTTTTTTTATTTGTTTATTGATAAACTCCATATTTTTTACAACAGAGCTTTTATTCTTAGTTTTAAGAATCAAAAATAATTCTTCTTGCAGATTTTTATGCCCGGGTTCTACAGATAAAAGTGTAATCTCATCATCAATCCAGTCAATAAAATTATTTTGAATATTAATATTAAGTTTCTTCTCAATTTTCTCATAGTTATTCAAATAATCATCATATAATCCCTCAATTTTTAACAAGTCCTCAAAACTATTAAGAAACTCCCCAAAACTGGAAAATCCCAAACGTATTAAAAAGCGAGTTGATTTAGGTATAATTGACTGCGTTTCAAAAGAACCCACACCAGATTTAGACAAGGCATTTAAATAAGAAAATTCTTCTTTCTTAAAACTAGTAAACCCTTTGATTTCAAACAAATCTTCATCTGCTTTTATTGTAAAACCGGAAAAATACACCGAATTTAAAAAATCAACTATCTTAGAGTTAACCTGATTTTCTGCTTTATTTGCATAAGGTACCAACAAAGAATAGTTTAAATAAAGCCTTACAAGCCCTTCCCCAAACAACTTATTGTGTATTTCCAAAAAATAATCGTTCCTGCCTAAAACAGGTTCTTCTATACAGGTTAATGCATCCTCAATAAGCCGATAATTGTAAGTAAAAATGACCAGGTTCTTATGAAAGGATAAGTAGTAAGTATCTTGATTTCGTTTATGAAAAATCTCGTATATGTCAAAACCTTCAAATTTTCTATTAGTAATATTAAGATTCTCATTGTTTAAACCTAAAATATATTTTTTTACCGATGATAACTTTGAATAACGCTCTAAATCTGCAACAATTAAGGGCTCAAATTCATTATTATCCATTTGATGCAATGACATTAACATATATCTTGAGCCGAAAGCTTTAAATAACATTTTATTGTTTGAAAGCATTGAATCTGCTGCCTGAATATTTCTATTAATTTTTTCAAAAAATATATTTTCAGAAAAAATACTCCATATCTCTGTTTGTCCTATCTGTTTCCAGGTATTAAAAGGATCATCAACTTCAACTAATAAAATAGAGTTTTTCGGAACTACATTAACAGCTTTAAACCTATCGTTCGGAGTTAAAAATATTTTGAACACAAAATAAGCAATAATGCCAATGATTATAATTAAAAGTACTGGTTTTATGACCTTTTTCATAATGAATACATTTTTTCTATTACAGATTCAAAATACGCTTAAATTTAAGATTCTACCTATTTTATATTAACCAAATAAATTTATCTATTCCTGTTCATCTAACAAATCAGGCCTCAAGCACTTTGTTCGTTTATAAGATTGATCTTCTTTCCACTTATCTATTTCTTTAAAGTTACCCGACAGGAGTATATCAGGAACCTTCCATCCCTTATACTCAGATGGCCTGGTATAAACCGGTGGTGCTAGTAAATCATCCTGAAAAGAATCTGTTAAGGCTGAAGTTTCATCTGAAATAACACCTGGGATTATTCTAACAAGCCCATTGATGATAACAGCTGCAGCTAACTCTCCACCTGTTAAAACATAATCTCCAATTGAAATTTCCTTAGTAATGATATGATCTCTAATCCTTTGATCAATACCTTTATAGTGACCGCATAATATTATTATATTTTTTAAAGTCGCTAATTTATTGGCTTCCTTTTGATTGTATTTAATCCCATCCGGAGAAGTATAAATTATCTCATCATAATTACGTTCCTCTTTTAAAGCTGTTATAGCACGGTCAATAGGTTCAATCATCATTACCATTCCCGCTTCTCCACCAAATGCATAATCATCTACACTTTTATGCTTATTTGTGGCATAATCTCTCAGATTGTGGAAATGAATCTCAACATGCCCCTTCTCCTGTGCACGTTTTATTATACTATGGCCAAATGGGCTTTTTAAAAGTTCCGGGAATATTGTTATAATATCAATTCTCATTCTTTAAATTAATTACTTGGTAAAAATAGCAATCGCAAAAATCAAATCTCTCATTTTTAATTAAATCTTTACTTAAAAAATTCATATCCGGTCATAATGGCATTAGAATCAAATTTACCATGCCATACTGGCATGTGATTTTTGTTTTTTATTTACATTCTGGCATTTTTTTTAACTGGCATAGCATTTGAAACATGCAAATTAAACAACACAAAATTAATTTAAACTAAATAATAATCTAAAACTATAAAATTATGACACTAGTAAGAATGAACAGGCCAGTATCAAACATGAACAGAACTCATGGATACAAAACATTTTCAGATTTAGTTAATGAAATGTTTTATGAAGAAAAAAATTGCAGCAATCAATTTATTGCAATTCCTCCAGCAAACATTGTTGAATCAAAGTTTGATTTTAGAATTGAAATCGCAGCACCGGGATATGAAAAATCAGATTTTAAAATTAACCTGGAAAAGAATCTATTAACAATATCTCTTGAAAAATCAGTGGATGAAAATTCTGAAGAATCTTATAACTTAAAAGAATTTAACTTTAACTCTTTTAACAGGCCATTTAGAATTTCGGATAAAATTGACACAAAAAAGATTGATGCCATATATAAAAACGGCATTCTTCAAGTTGTGCTACCTAAAAAAGAAGAAGCAGTTGAGAAACCTGCCAGAGAAATTAAAATTTCATAGTTACTGTATAAATTAATCTTTTCATTAAAACACCCGGACTAAAAAATAGCCGGGTGTTTTTTCTTTATTTGATTTTCATTTCTTTATTGCTTCAAAATCAAACAATTTTAATTCCTAATCGTTAAAAATAAATATACATGATATTTGTACGATAATATTTAATTTTATTAAGTATTATTTATTTTTGGTAACTTTGAAATGAATTCAGAAACATTTAATATCAAAAAATGAAATCTATTACAATTACTTCTATACTTACCTTCACAATCTTATTTTGTTTTGGTCAAATTCCAGGAGAAGACAACCGGAAGAAAAATATAGCCAAAAATCGCATTCAATTGCAAGTACAATGGAATCATAAGTACGAAAAAGGAAAGCCAAAAAGAAATGGCTATAAGAATTACACTAAAAAGTTTGACCATAATGGTAATGTTATTGAGGAAATTTACTACCAATCAGGTAGTATTGATCAAAAATTAAGCTATAAATACGATCAGAATGAAAACAAAATTGAATATGTAAACTATGAAGGAAATGAAAATAAAATTTTGTTTAAACAAAATATTACATATGATAACTCAATGAAAAAAATCAGAGAAGAAAGATATGATGGGACGGATTATCAAATTATAAAATATAATTATAGTAATAATAAATTATCTGAAATAATTAGATCAGATATTTATGGAAATATTGAGCATAAAAGAGTTTTCAACTATACCGATAATATTTGTACTATATCAATTTTAGATGAAAAATCAATAAAAGTTGGTAAGATTATTAATAAATATGATAAACAAGATAATATTATTGAGAGTACTGAATATGATCCAAATGGAAAGGTAAAAGAAAAATATTACTATACTTTTGAAAAAAATCTTGTTAAAGGCAAAACCAAATATGTATCAGAAAACTTTATGTATAAGGAAGAATACGAATATGATAGTAAAGGAAATTTAGTAAAAGTTTTTAAGGAAGAACCTAAAGGAAATGTTTTTGTAAATAATATGTATAAATACGATAATAAAGGTAACTTGATAGAAGAACAATGGTATGATAATAATCCAAACGAATATTCTAAAAAAACCTATATTTATAGTAGTAAAAATATTTTAGAAAAAGTTGAAGTCTATTATGCCCTCTACCGTTACCGGATACAATATAAATATAAATATACTTATTTCTGAAACTAAAAGAGCCTGATTAAATTCAGGCTTTCTTATTCTAATCATATTTATTTATATCCATTTCCTTTTTCCTTAATCCTGGAATTAATTCCAGCAATTCAACTTCAAATAGCGTTGATGTATATGGAGGTATTATACCTGTTGAAGAACCTGTCTCTCCAAACCCAATCTGAGAAGGTATAATAAACAATGCTTTTTCTCCTTCACTCATTCTGCCAATTGCCTCCTCTAAACCCTCGATAACCTGCCATTTTCTACCATATACAAATTGGAACGGAGAATTACGCCTTTTCGTAGAATCGAAAAACTTGCCATTTAAGAATTTACCTTCATAATGAACTGTAACTGTATCACCAATATAAACCTTTTCCCCATTCCCTTCCTCTAAAACTAAATGATACAATCCAGATTCTGTTGGGTCTATTGCAACTTCTTTTTGGTCAATATACTGTCTTAATATAACTTTTTCGTAATCTCCAAAATCCTCAATCCAATGTAAAAAAGCCTCTTTTTCCATTAAATACTCTTCTTTTGTCTGAATATCTAATACATCAATATTAACTAACATTACATCCTCCTCGTGTATAAATGCTGGTAAAGTAGTTTCAAGTGTTTTTGTAAAAAAATCACTGGCAGATATTATAAACGAAGCCATCTCACCTTCTGATAGCATCAAAAAACATTCGTCAATAGCTCCCTCAAATGAGGGTTCTATTATTTGAAGTTTCCTTCGTCCATTAAAAAAAACAGAGTCCGTAATTGTTTTATAAGTAATATCGACTGTTAAATAGTCGCCAGGTTTTGCCTTTTCTGTACTCTCTCCAAACTTAATAAGTTTATAATATATTCCTGTTTTTGTTTTATCATATCCCGGGTATTTAGAAAAATAATTGCAGGAACTTAACATTAAGGCTAATACTACAAAAGGCATAAATACTTTCTTATTCATTGGATAAATATATTTATTCTTCAACTTTTAATATTTCTATATCATAAACAATAGTTGCTCGTGCCGGAATCTTATTTTCATCACCTATTAAACCATGTGCTAAATGCGGAGATAAAATAAATCGAGCTCTACTCCCTCCCTTTAACATTAATACACCTTCTTCTAATCCCGATTCAACACCACCTTTACCAACAATAAAACTTTTTGTTCCAAGTTCCTCAGATGAATAACATAGTGTTCCGTCCATTAACCAAACTTCATAAGCAATAGTAATTTCACTATTCTCTTTAATTAACGAACCTTCCCCCTCTTTATATATCATATACCAAAGTCCCGATTCGGTAACCTGCATCTCCCACCCTCTTCTACTTATATAGGTTTTGATAACTTCTGCATCCTTATTTACCAATACCTTATTTATTTCCTGTAATGATTCTTTAGAATATCGAATTCCTGTTATTCCTTCATCCTTTTTTTCTCTTTTACAAGAAAAGAAAATTATGATAAAGATCAAAATAAAACTATTCACTCTAATAATCCTACCAATCATTATCCAGTTCCCTCTTATATTTTGGTAATAAATCCCGGAATTTCTTTAATGTATTTTCGTACGAATCATTTGAATATCCTCCAGAAGCATTTTTATGCCCCCCCCCATTAAAATGATCTTCAGCAAAGCTATTTACCGGAAAATCTCCTTTTGATCTGAATGATATCTTTACTTGTTTTTCTTTTTCAATAAAAATTGCTGTAAAACGAATTCCTTTAATGGACAAAGGGTAATTAACAAACCCTTCAGAATCTCCGGGTGCAAAATTAAAATCCTTCAATTCTTTTCTCGTAATTCTAATAAAAGCAGCATGATATTCAGGGAATACTTCCATTTTTTTATTTAGGCAATAGCCCAGCAACCTCATTCGATCAGCTGAATAATTATCATATATATTCCCATAAATCTTGTCTTTGTCAATACCTAAATCAATTAAT
>DAOVYZ010000146.1 GCA_030635365.1 Bacteroidales bacterium | reverse complement strand
TTTGGTATTGTTAAATATAAAAGAGGTTAATTATGAACTTGGGAGAGCCGAGAATAATGTCAGATTATATAATGTTACAGGCAAGAATATTTATTCTGAGAAATATGATGAAATTGTTTCATTAGTTAATATTGAAATTGAAACATTGTACACTCTGGCAGAAGCGAGGCATATTGAGGAAAGAGAAATTGATACTATTCATTCTTTAATTAATGAGAGAATACTAATTTGGGATGAAATGTTGAAGTTAAGTGATGAGAAAAGGTATAAAGAAACTATTTCCATTCTCACAGAGAAGTTAAAAGAAACCGAAGTTGATAGTTTAAATCAAAAACGTAAACGGAATTTTTTTAGAAGGATATTTAAACGAAATAAGGCTAAAAAGGATGAAGACATTAATATCTCAAAACTGAGGGAAGAAATTGATGAGATAGAAAAGAGAGAAACTATAAGAACAAATAAAATCAAAGCGAAAGAGCAATTTTTAATCCAGAAAAATGAAGAGCTTTCTACAATACTGAATTTATATATATCTAAAATTGAGGAGCAACAAAATCGATCGTTAATAAAAAAAACAGATGAAGCAGATTACTTGGCTAAAAAGACATATCGATGGTTAACACTATTTTGTATTTCTGGTGTCCTGTTAATAATAATGGTTTTGTTTGTTGTTTTTAATTATGTGAAGAAAACAAAAGTTTACCAGGATGCTTTGATCAAAGCAAGGAATGAAGCCCAGGAATTAGCAAAGGCTAAAGAAATATTTATTGCAAATGTTAGCCATGAGATAAGGTCGCCTATGAATGCAATTATGGGTTTGTCAGATCAACTTTTAATGCAAAATCATACCAGCAATGTAGAAAAACAGTTGAATACTGTAAATCAATCTGCAAATCACTTACTGGGTATTATTAATGATATATTGGACTTTTCTAAAATTAAAGCCGGGAAATTGACTATTGAAAAAATTGATTTTGATCCTTATGATGTTTTCAAAGAAGTTTATGAACTAAATAAAGTTTTAGCAGATAAAAAAAACATAAAATTAGGCCTCTCAATTGATGAAAGTGTTCCGGATGCCATAAAAGGAGATCCTTTAAGATTAAAACAAATCAGTCTTAATGTAATTAATAATGCAATAAAATTCACTTCAGAAGGGAAAATTAGTATTTATGTTACAACTGAATCAGATATTAAGAAATTTACAAAGCTCAAGTTTATTGTAGAAGATACCGGTATTGGTATAGCAAAAGAAAAGTTGTCCATGATTTTTGACGAGTTTACACAAACAGAGTTAAATACTTCAAGAGATTATGGAGGGACAGGCCTTGGCTTGGCTATAGTTAATCAGTTAGTGAATATGCAAGATGGGGCAATTGAAGTTGAGAGTGAATTAGGAAAAGGCTCAAAATTTACTATTACAATACCTTTTGAAAAAGGTCAGAAAGTAAGGAAAGCCATAACAGAACCTTATGTGATTAAACCTGCTAATTTTGAGAATTTATCAGTATTAATTGTGGATGATGAAGAATATAATAGAACTTTGTTAAAAGTAATTCTGGAGAAATTAAATATTAAGTATAAAGAAGCATTTAACGGTTTGCAGGCAGTTGAAGAATACCAAAAAAATCATTTTGATTTTATTCTCATGGATATAAGAATGCCTATTATGGACGGAATCGAATCAACAAAGCAAATTTTGGAATTAGCGAATAAGCATGGGCGTAATGTTAATATTATTGCAATATCTGCAACTAATTCTACGACTGAATTTGAAAAATGCAGAAAGGCTGGAATAGAAAAGATTTTAATTAAACCATTTAAAGAAGAAGAGCTTGTAAGAACTTTTGCTAAATGCAAAGATCAAGATTTTTCTCAAAAACAAAGTAAGAAGAAATTAAAGGTGGAAAATAAAGATTCAGGCTATAAAAAGTTGGACTTAGATGAGCTAAAGAGGTTAGCTGGTGGAGACTCTGAATTTCTTTATATTATGCTGGAGATGTTTATTAAAACATCGACAGGAGGGTTAGTAGATTTAAAAAAGGGAATTGAGCTAAATAATTTTGACCAAATTAAAGATAGTGCCCATAAAATAATACCTCCATGCAGGCATTTAAATGCTTTGGATTTAGTAGATTTATTAAAGCAAATTGAATTAGGTGCCGGTAAGAAAAAAGATATTAATGAGATATCTAAAAGTGTAGTAAAAGTGGAGAAAATATTAAATGAGTATATTCATCTTATTAAAAAAGAGATGAAAAAAATAAAATAAAAACAAGAACTAACTATCTAATATGTCTATGAACGAAAGGCCTTTTAAGATATTTGTTGTAGAGGATAACGAATGGTATAATAAACTTCTGGTTCATAATTTATCATTAAATCCTGACTATGAAGTATTAAGTTTCTTGAATGGACAAGATTGCTTAGATGCTTTGGGGCAAAATCCTGATGTTGTAACTTTAGATTATCGTTTGCCTGACACTACCGGGATTGATGTTCTTAAAAAAATAAAGCAGCTAAATGAAGAAATTCAGGTTATTCTTATATCTGAACAAGATGATATTGAAATAGTTGTTGATTTACTTAAATTAGGTGCTTATGATTATATTGTGAAATCAAATGATATTAAGGAAAGATTATTAAATACAATTAACAATATACATAAACGGTTAGGCCTTAAAAATGAAATCTCCTTGCTTCGAAATGAAGTTCAGCAAAAATATAGCTTTCAAAAATCAATTATTGGTAATAGTGATGCTATAAAAGGAATATTTAAACTTATTGAAAAAGCTGTAAGAACAAATATTAGTGTTGTTATTACCGGGGAAACGGGTACAGGCAAAGAGGTGGTGGCTAAGGCAATACATTACAGTTCGAAAAGAAAAGATAAACCATTTGTTGCTGTTAATGTTGCAGCTATACCTTCAGAATTAATAGAAAGTGAATTGTTTGGTCATGAAAAAGGAGCTTTTACCGGAGCATCATTTCGTCGTATAGGCAAATTTGAAGAAGCAAATGGAGGTACCTTATTTTTGGATGAAGTTACAGAAATGGAAACGGCGTTTCAGGCAAAGCTTTTAAGAGTACTGCAAGAAAAAGAAATAACCCGGGTTGGAAGTAATAAGCCTGTTAAAACTGATTGCAGGATTATAGTAGCAACAAATAAAAATCTGGTTAATGAGGTGGAGTCTGGTAATTTTAGAGAAGATCTTTACTACAGAATTTATGGTTTAACTGTAGATTTACCTCCATTACGAGAAAGGGATACCGATGTGCTCATTTTAGCCAAACATTTCATTTCTCAGTTTTGTAAAGAAAATAAGCTTGAAAAAAGAACTCTTTCCCAACAGGCAATAAATAAATTAATTTCATACTCGTTTCCGGGAAATATAAGGGAGCTAAAATCTGTTATTGAACTAGCTGTGACTTTATCAGATGATGAGGAGATTGCAGAAGAAAATATAATTCTGGGAGCAACAAGCCATACAAGTAATACATTAAATAGTGAAAGAACGCTAAAAGAATATGAGTTGCAAATACTTGACCTATTTATGAAAAAATACAACAATAATACAAAGATTGTAGCTGAGAAACTTGATATAGGTGTTTCTACTATCTACCGAATGTTGAAAAAAGAAAACTAATAAATTTAATTGAATCATATTTATCAATTAGTATTCTCAAATTGATAAAATACTTTCTCATATTGGGAATAATCAAGAATCTTTCTTTTTTATAATTTGCTTAATATCTGCACTTTGTCTTTCAAGTGTGATATTGGTACAGTAATTGGCATAAGCATTTACAGTTTAAAAATTAATTTCCAAATAAAATAAATAACAGGTTATGAAAAGTATAATAAAATTTCTACTGGTATTTACTGTTATAATTGTTTTTATTGTTTATAGTTGCGAAAACAAGTCTGCAAAAACAAATGATAAAGGAGGAATAATTGTAAAATTGGCTGATGAAACAAATGTAGATACAACTCTTAATATTGACCTTAAAGCTGTTCAGGTAAAGTATAAAAGTGATAATAATACAGAAGAATATTGGTATGAGTTAACTACAAAAGATAGTATATATAACTTACGTAAACTTCAGGGTGATTCACCAATAACCATTGCCAAAGATGAATTAGATGTTGGGAAAATATCACAGTTAAGGCTATTACTAGGAGAAAATAATACGATAGTAATAGCAGAAGATACAATTGATGTGGAAGTGCCTTTCGATTATATAGATGGAACAAGTATAAATATTAGCGATAGTATTATTGCAAGCAAAAATCTGGAAATATTACTGAATGTAGATATAAAATCTTCTATCAGTGGAAATGAAGATGGTTTGTTTTCGTTAAAGCCTGTAGTAAAGATTATAGGTATTAATGTTTTATAATAATTAATCTCACCCGGAGGTAAAAGTTAGTATTTCTTTTCCTCTGGGTTTTAATTTAAAATATAAACAGGAGGAAAATATGGAAAAGAATAATAGTGATAAGAAAGATAAAACAGGGATTCAAAATAGTGGAACCCAAAAAATAGTTGCAGTTTCTGTAATTATTGTAACATTAATGGTTTTTGCTGTAGCTTTTGTATTATATCAAAACCATAAAGGAAGGTTAAATCTTTTAACTACTGAGAATTCCGATTTAGTTTACGAACTAAGCTCACGGGATTCAGTAATTAATGAGTTCATGAATGAGTTCCAAAATATTGAAAGTACTTTGGGTGTAATAAAAAGAAAAAGAAACCTTTTAACTGATATATCTGAAGAATCATCTATTAATCAGAATAGAAAAGATGCAATTATCCATGATATTCAAGTGTTAAATTCTTTAATTGATGATGGCAAGGCTCGCATTGAATGGTTAAACAAAAAGCTCAAGGAATCAGGAATGAAGATAAAGCAATTTGAGGCAAAATTGATTGAACTTGAAGGAGTTATTGATGAGAAAATAGCAGATATTTCAATATTGAAGGATGAATTAATTAGAAAAGATTTTAAACTCTCAGAACTTGATAAACGTGTTGATACTTTGCAAATACAATTGGAAAATAAAATAGCAGTTATAAAAATGCAGCAAGATGAGCTTCTAGCTCATAAAGAAGAAATAAATAAAGCATATTATGCACAAGGATCATTTAAGGAGCTTAAAAAGAAGGGACTTGTAAAAAAGGAAGGGGGCTTCTTATTTTTAGGTAGAAATAAAAATATTAAACACGAATTTTCCCCAGAGGATTTTGAAAAAGTGAGTATAGCTGAAACCAACGTGATACCAATTAATGCACGAAAGGTAAGTTTAATCTCAGAGCATCCGGATAATTCATTTAATTTTATAGAAGAAGAGGGGTTGATCGCATACTTGGAAATTGAGAATCCGGAAGAATTTTGGAAAATATCAAAATACCTGGTACTTGAAACAAAGAATTAAATAGCGCTCTATTCTATATATCTCCCGATTATTAGCAATTTGAAAAGGAAAAGGCAGACTCCCTAAGTCTGCCCCTTTTCTTTAAAATAAGTTCGAATAAGAACTTATTTAAGTTCCCGCTCTAATATTTTATGGGTAATTATTTCTGATATTGATCCAAACTGTATAGAAGGGTTATTTTTTGCTAATTCTTTTTCACTAAGGCTTTGTAAAATAATAAATGCTTAGAATTAAACGAAGTTATTTTGCATTTTAACAAGTTTGTAAATCTGCGTTATAGCCACGTTTATACAATGATTTAGAAACGAAGATAAAATGTGAAAGAACGAGTTAAAAATAAGTAGTTATTGTTTTACAAAGCCTAAGGTCAATTTGATAAAGTAATGACATTAATTTTTCGTAATCTGTATTTAATATTGTATCAATATACCCTTGTAATTGTTCAAATAACTCCTGGTATGCAAAGTGAGTATTTCCCGAAAATATGATATCCATACCAAACATTGCAAAATCCTTACGTACCTGTTCTGCAGTTAGTAGAACAAATTTTTCTTCTTTTTTTGATCTTTCTAATTCACTTTGGCTAATTAGCTCACTCATGTAAAGGTTTTACAACTGAATTCAGAATAGCTTCTACTTGCCTTAGATAGTCTCTTTTATCAAACTGTGGGGCATATACAAAACCATCGATATTGATAATTTTATTTTGATCTTCATCAATAAATGAGAAACTAATAAAAGGGCCTCCCATATAATCATTTTCGACTTTCCAAAGGCTTCTAAGTTCAATTATATCTAAATCATTGACCGGGATTTCCCTTCTATAAGGAGTCATTTCTGCTTCAACAGCCATATAGGAATTATCTGTTGGCCCCGGAACAAAGCTTTTCGTAAATTGATTCCTTTTTGCAAATAAATAGCTGGTTGTTAATTCTACTTCAGGTTTTTCATAAGAATAGATTAAAATGCCCTGTACAACATCGCCACGTCCCCGACTTTCTACCCACATAAAATTTGTCGTATCCACGTCTAATATATAACCTCTTGGAATGGTTAAACGAATACCAAACTTTTTTTCTATATGTTCTGAAATACCTATTTGTTCGTATTTTTTATAATTGCTTGCATACCTTTCCATTTCTTTCTTAATAATTCTATCAATAAGCAAATCTCCTTTTTCGCGTACAAGATTTTCTAATGCAGAATCACTGGGAGCTATTACATTAATTAATATTTGTGGTTTTGCCCATAGGTCGTTTTGAACTATTACTTTTGGTTCCTTAAGTTCTTTGTCAATTTTTGCTAATATAATATTCCTGTGAGTTTTAAAAATATTGGTAAAAGCACTATAGGGTATACGCACTAAATCAAACATTGGCTCATTCTGAGGTAAAGCAGGATATGGTTGATTTAATTTCTTTTTAAACTCCATTCCAATATTCGAATTCCAATGATCAGGAGATATGACCAAAATTACCTCACCTGATTTGCCTGTTACATTAGGCAGTAATCTTGTATTATCCTTTTCTTTACAAGCAGATAATAGAATTAATATAAGTGCTAAGAATGCAAATATTTTTTTCATGACAATAAACATTTTAAATTATTTATTAAGGTATATCTTTAATTTTAGTCCGGGCTTTAAATCTGTTTCGTCAATAATATTATTTTCTTCTTTTAATTCAGAAATAGATCTGCAATTAAATTTTTCTGCAATACTCCAAACAGTATCACCTTGTCGAACAGTATAGTAAATAAAACGGTCAGTTGAGTCCCTTTGTTGCTTGGGCCTTGTTCTTTCTTCTTCAATAACTCTGGCTAATTCGGAAGTTATCCAAACGTCAAGTTTTTGCCCTACATTCAAATCATTAGTTGGTAAGCTATTCCAAATCCTAATATCTTCAATTGTACAATTATATTTAATAGCTATTTTATGAAAATATTCTCCTTTAGCAACCTCGTGAATAATTTTAATCTTGCCGTTGGTTTCCCCTATTTCTTTTGTTGTTTCAGTTGTTTCTTTTTTAGGAGAGTTTTCGTTGTAAATATTTTTTTCATTTCTAATAAAAGCTCTTATTTTTCCAACCGGCAATACCAATGTAGAAGCTTCTTTGGTTTTCGGAATATAATTGAGTTTATACGAAGGGTTTAAAAATTCAAGAGTTTCTACTGATATTTTGGTGACTTCAGCTATTTTCTCAAAACTTATGGCTTCTTTAACTTTAACAGTGTCTACATCCAAACGAATGAATTTAGAGCGAATAGGTTTTATGTTATGATCTTTATAATGATTCATGACATAATTCACTGCAATAAAAGCAGGAACATATCCATTGGTTTGTGCAGGTAAATATGGGTGTATTTCCCAAAAATTTGTTTTCCCGCCTGATCGTTGGATTGCATTTCTAACTACACCCGGACCTCCATTATATGCAGCCAGGGCTAATTGCCAATCATTATAAATACGGTATAAATATTGTAGATAGCTGCATGCAGCTTCTGTCGATTTATATGGGTCACAACGTTCATCAATATAAGAATTAACTTCTAAATCGAACATCTTACTTGT
>DAOVYZ010000297.1 GCA_030635365.1 Bacteroidales bacterium | reverse complement strand
TCTTATCCTAAAATCATACCAACAATTGTTGCAGACATAAGAGATGCTAATGTTCCTGCAAGTAATGCTCTTAATCCGAACTGAGATAAAAGGACTCTTTGCCCCGGAGCTAATGATCCAATACCTCCAATTTGAATACCTATTGATGCAAAATTTGCAAACCCACATAACATATACGTAGCCATTATTATCGACTTATGTTGCGTAAAACTACCATAAACAGCATTCCCTGTTGCTTTTAAATTAGCCAGGCTGGTATATCCTACAAACTCACTAGCAATTAATTTTTCGCCTAAAAGTCTGCCGAGAAGAGTCATATCTTCTTTGCAAACACCTATAATCCACATAAGTGGAGCAAGTAAATAACCTAATATAAATTCCAGAGATAATTTTTCATATTGACCTCCGGTTGCATTTGCAATTAGTTCATTAACATGAGTCCATGATCCGACTTTAGTAAAAACAAAATTTATCATTGCTATAAAAGCAAAAAAAACTAATAGCATGGCTCCAACATTTGCTGCAAGTTTTAATCCCTCAATAGTACCATTTGATAAAGCATCAAGAAAGTTTGATCCCATCTTATCAATAGATACATCCATTTTTTGTTTTATTTTTTCAGTTTGAGGCATTAGTATTTTAGAAATAACAATAGCTCCGGGAGCAGCCATAACAGAAGCTGTTAAAAGGTGTTTAGCAAATAAAACACGTTGTACTGGGTCATCACCACCTAAAAATCCAATATATGCTGCCAGCACGCCACCTGCAACAGTGGCCATACCTCCAATCATTACCAGTAACATCTCGGAGTCGTTCATTTTTGGCAGGTATGCCTTAATCATTAGTGGCGATTCAGTTTGCCCTAAGAAAATATTTCCGGCTACCGATAAACTTTCTGTTCCCGATAATTTCATGGCTTTTATCATTAGCCATGCCAAGCCTCTTACTACCACCTGAATTATTCCCCAATAAAATAATACACTGGTTAAAGCTGAAAAGAATATTATTGTAGGTAAAATCTGAAATGCGAATATCATCCCAACAGAATCCATATTCATTAAAGATCCAAATAAAAACTCACTACCTGTTTTTGTGAAGTCCAGAATTTTTACAAAAATCCTTCCAATGAATTCAAAAAAATATGCAACAAAAGGAATATATAATATGCTTATAGCTAAAATAAGCTGAATAGCTAAGCCTTTACCAATAACCAGCCAATCAATATTTTTCTTTTTGGTGCTGAATAACCATGCAATCATAATAAGCACCAACATTCCCAAGAGTCCCCTGAGTATTGTTACTATGTTAAAACCAGAATCTTTCTTCCCGGATAATAATATGTTTGATTTTGAAGGTTCTTCCGATTCTGTTTCAACGAGAATTGTATCTTCTTTATTAATATCATTTTCTACAATTGTTGTGTCGGTTAAATTGCCGGCACTTTTTATAAATGAAGAAGTTTTTGAGGTTATAACACCTGTAGCTAAAATTATGAAGGAAAAGAGAATAAGTATTTTTTTCATTTTTTCAAGAGCAGAAAATAATGTTCCTTTTATTTCCTTTTATTTAATTCTTCCTGAATTATTGAAGCTTTTTCGTATTCTTCATTTTTAATAGCTTCTCCCAATAATTCTTCCAGAGCATCAGTGTCTAAATCCAAATAAATATTTTTTTCTGATGATGGGGAAACATCTGTTTTTTGAATTTTAGTAGGTTCTTTCCTCATCGATTTTGATTTTCCTGTTTCTTCAATATCTATAACAATCCCTGATTTTTGTAAAATCTCTTCAGTTGTAAAAATAGGGCATTTGAAACGAAGTGCTAAAGCTATAGCATCAGAAGTTCTGGCATCGATAGTAATATCTTTACTTCCATTATTACATATGAGTTTTGAGTAAAATACTCCTTCTTCTAATCGATATATATTAACTTCAACTAAGTTTATTCCAAAGGACATGGCAAAATTTAAAAACAAATCATGGGTGAGTGGCCGAGGGGGTTTTAAGCCTTCTAGTTGTATTGCTATTGCTTGTGCTTCAAAACCACCTATAATGATTGGGATTCTTCTTTCTCCTTGTTCCTCAGTCAGTACCAGAGCATATGCACCTGTTTGAGTTTGGCTATACGAAATCCCTAATACATTTAATTTAATTTTACTCATATAAGTTAAACAGATTACTCTCCAATTGAAAACAAAGATACATAAATCATAAGTGATTTATTAACTCATCATTTTTTTTGTTTAATAAAAGCAAATTTAGGCAACCTCTACTAATTACTTTTTATTACAAGTGTCTACAAAAAATCATTACTTCGTTGTCAGGAAAAATCTTTCCTCGACATAGCTGCCGCTATGCCTGTGGAATATTTTACCTTCCGTCTTGTACTGATCTTTTTCGCTCACTTTCATTTACAAAACCAATTATTAGGGGTTACCTTTAATAATTTATTATTTAAAATAAAACCATCTATATTTTTTTCTGAAATTATCTTTGCTCTTGCTTAGTGTAATCATCTAAAAATGTGATTTAAGATTGATGAATAAAAAAAATGTAAAAGAATTATTTATCTTAGCATTCAGTATCTAAAAATTATAGTAAAAAAGATGAATAAAATAAAAGAGGATTTCCTGGAAGCACAAGATATTTTGAAAAAATTCAATTCAGATGAGAGGAATTTTGGAAATATTAAGTTAGCAGGAAATTTAATGATTAAATCAATAAAATCAAATAAAAAAATAATTTCTTGTGGAAACGGAGGGTCAATGAGCGATGCTATGCATTTTGCGGAAGAATTAACAGGGCGTTTTAGAGAAAACAGAAAAGCAATTGCGGCTATTTCAATTTCTGATCCCACTCATATTTCGTGTACAGCAAATGATTTTGGTTATGATTATATTTTTTCGAGATACTTAGAAGCTGTGGGACAGGATGGAGATACACTTTTGGCAATAAGCACAAGCGGGAATTCTAAAAATGTTATAGGAGCATGTAAAGTTGCCCGGGAACGAGGAATGAAAATAGTTGGACTGACAGGAAAAGATGGTGGGAAACTTGCGAATAATTGTGACATTGAAATAAGGGCACCAAAATCTGATTATGCAGATAGAGTCCAGGAAATTCATATTAAAGTAATCCATGCATTAATTCATTATATCGAAGAAAATCTTTAATTAACTTTCACATTATGCTTGTTAAGACTTTTGGGAGTGCGGTTCAAGGAATTAGTGCCACAACCATAACCATTGAAGTAAGTGTATCACAGGGAATCAATTTTTACCTTGTAGGTTTGCCGGATAATGCTGTTAAAGAAAGTCAACAGAGAATAGATTCTGCCTTACGTACAAATGGTCATAAAGTGCCGGGTAAGAAAATAGTGATTAATATGGCACCAGCTGATATTAAGAAAGAAGGTTCAGCCTATGATTTACCATTGGCAATAGGAATACTTGCGGCCTCAGAGCAAATAAAATCAGAAAAGATTGGTGAATATATAATTATGGGTGAACTATCATTGGATGGAGGTTTGCAAAAAATAAAAGGGGTGTTGCCCATCGCAATTCTGGCACGAAAAGCAGGTTTTAAAGGATTTATCTTACCAAAAGAGAATGCTCGTGAAGCAGCAGTTGTTGACGATCTTGAAGTTTATGGTGTAGATAATATAAAAGAAGTCATTGATTTCTTTAATGAAGAAAAAGAACTTGAAAAAACCATTGTAGATACCCGCGATGAATTTTTTACTAACATAAATAATTACGAACATGATTTTTCGGATGTTCGGGGTCAGGAAAATGTTAAACGAGCATTAGAAATTGCCGCTGCCGGGGGGCATAATATTGTTATGATTGGCCCTCCGGGAGCAGGAAAAACCATGCTTGCAAAACGAATTCCTACAATAATACCTCCTTTGACATTACATGAGGCTTTAGAAACAACAAAGATACATTCTGTTGCAGGAAAAATTGATGGTGAAACATCATTAATGACAAGTCGCCCTTTTAGAAATCCGCACCATACAATTTCTGATGTGGCACTTGTAGGTGGAGGAGGATTTCCGCAGCCGGGAGAAATTTCTTTAGCGCATAATGGGGTGCTCTTCTTAGACGAATTACCCGAATTCCAAAGATCGGTACTCGAAGTAATGCGGCAACCTCTCGAAGATAGGGTAATAACCATTAGCCGTGCTAAATTTACAGTAGAGTACCCTGCAAGCTTTATGCTTATTTCTTCAATGAATCCATGCCCTTGCGGTTATTACAATCATCCGGATAAGGATTGTGTTTGTGCACCGGGGAATATTGAGAGATATTTAAATAAAATTTCAGGGCCATTATTAGATAGAATAGATATACACATAGAGGTTGTACCTGTTTCATATGATGAACTTTCGGAAGTAAAACCGGCAGAAAGTAGTACTGATATTAGAGATAGAGTTATTGCTGCAAGAGAAAAACAGTCCGAACGGTTTAAAGGGCACGAGCAATTGTATAGCAATGCGCAAATGTCGTCTAAATTAATCAGAGAACATTGTGAAATAGACACGGCCGGAAAAACTCTGCTTAAAAAAGCCATGGAGAAATTAGGGCTTTCTGCAAGAGCATACGACCGTATTTTAAAAGTATCCAGAACCATTGCCGATTTGGAAGGGAAAGAAAATATTCAATCATACCATTTGGCAGAAGCCATACAATACAGAAGTTTGGACAGAAGCGGGTGGGGAAATTAGTGGTTATTATTGTATAAGCGTAGTTCGGAGACTACGCTTAGCGGGGGTGTTTTTTAATCAAAATAGGGATATTAATATAATTGTTGTATCTTCAATTTAAAATCTTTAACAAAAGTATATCATTATTAAGAAATTATTATGGCTAAAAAGCATTTAAGAAAAATTGGATTAACAACTCTCCTGTTTTGTGCGCCACATGAACGCCCTAAAAATGGCATGCTGATAATCAACATTTTAAGTGTTTGAAATTTGCAATTTGGGTCATGCGGAGCTATTTTTGAGTATGTTTATCCGCAAAAATAGGAATCGTAGTGGTTCG